>CABTAA010000279.1 GCA_902482615.1 uncultured Collinsella sp. | reverse complement strand
TCTTTCCCTACACGACGCTCTTCCGATCTTAGGCCTGGTCGTCGCGCACATCGACGGCGATGATGCGATCAAGGTCGTAGTCGTAGGCGATGTCGATTGCATACAGGTCATAGCCATCCGCATAGCCGGTCAAGCGTTTGAGCGACGCGGCGGACTTGATTTGCTTGCGGTAAACGATGCCGGTGGCAGCGGCAAGGCCGACGGTGACTCCCGCGACACCGCAGGCGATGGCAATGTTACGTGGCTTCATGACGGCTCCTCTCGTCCTGTTAGCGCAATTGTCGCAAAAGGAGCGCGGGCATGATGGCTCAACTTGGTGAGCGGCGCGGAATTAAGCACGGAATGAAGAGTGCGGCGCTGGCGTGGCGGGGTATGCTGGAGGGGACCATCAACCCAGCGAAAGGGGAGAGCATGACGGATCAGGAAACGCCCGAGCGCGTGCACGTGACGGCCGACGATATCGAGGCCGCCAACGACCTTATCGACTTTATCGAGGCGTGTCCCAGCATGTTCCATACGGCGGCGACCATTATGGCCGAGCTCGACGAGGCAGGCTTTACCTCCCTGCCCGAGAACGCGGCGTGGGACATCGAGCCGGGCGGGCGTTATTACACGCAGCGCAACACCTCGAGCGTTGTTGCCTTTAAGGTGGGCGAGGACCTGGCCGCGACGTGGGGCGAGGACGGCGTTGCCGGTGACTATCATTTTCAGCTCACGGCGTCGCACAGCGATTCGCCGACGTTTAAGGTCAAGGCCGTGCCCGAGCTCGACGGCGCAGGCGAGACGCTGCGCCTGAACACCGAGGCCTACGGCGGCATGATCGACTACACCTGGTTCGACCGTCCGCTGGCGCTCGCGGGCCGTGTGTTGGTACGCGAGGGCGACCGTATTGAGAGCCGTCTGCTTGCCACCGAGCGCGAGGTCGCTATCATTCCGAGCCTTGCCATCCACATGAACCGCGGCGTTAACGAGGGCTTTGCGCCCAACCGAGCCGTCGACCTGTGCCCGCTCATCAGCGCCGGCGAGCTTAAACAGGGCGACTTTGATGCTCTGATCGCCGACGAGCTGGACGTTGAGCCCGAGCAGATTCTGGGTCGCGACCTGTTCCTGGTCAATCGTCAGGATGCGCGCATTTGGGGCTGGGCCGACGAGTTTATCTCGACGCCCAAGCTCGACGACCTGGCCTGCGCCTACACCTCGCTGCAGGCATTTTTGGGTGCCGAGAATGCGCATGACATCTCGGTCTTCTGCTGCTTTGATAACGAGGAGGTTGGCTCCGAGACCAAGCAGGGCGCCATGTCGACGTTCTTGGCCGACGTGCTGCGCCGCATTAACGGATCGTTGGGCTTTGACGACGAGTCGTACCATCGCGCCCTTGCCGCATCGATGCTCGTGAGCTGTGATAATGCGCATGCCGTGCACCCCAACCACGCCGAGAAGTGCGATGCCCGCAACCAGGTTGTGCTTAACGGCGGCATCGTCATCAAGGAAGCCGCCAACCAGCACTACTGCACCGATGCCTTTAGCCGCGCGGTGTTCCAGGCCATCTGCGATGACGCCGACGTGCCCACGCAGGCCTTCGCCAACAAGAGCGATATGGCCGGCGGCTCCACGCTCGGCAACCTGTCGAACATGCAGGTGAGCATGCACGCCGTGGACGTGGGCCTGCCGCAGCTGGCCATGCACTCAAGCTACGAGACCGGCGGCGTGCGCGACGTGATGTACGCCATCCGCGCCCTCACCGCCTTCTACGAGCACGACCTAACCATCAACGGCGCCGAAAGCGTTGAGCTCTAAAACCTACCAAAAAGCGACAGGTTTACTTTGGCAGGTTTTATCTGGGCAAATGCCAGTGACATTGCAAGCCGATAGGACCCTAAAACGCCGCAGGTTGAACAAAAGTCAGCGAGAGCCCGCCGTTTGAGCCAAAGTGCCGTGAAATGAAAAGGCGCTGACCTTCTGGTCTCGCCTTTGAAATTGAACGGCAGATTGGCCAAACGGCGGG
>CABTAA010000278.1 GCA_902482615.1 uncultured Collinsella sp. | reverse complement strand
AAATCACCCTCGCGAGCAGCGATATCAGCCACCAACAGCTCGCCAAAGCCGCGAGCCGCCACCTCGGCAAAACCCGACTCGGTCACGAGCACGGTGCCCAGCGCAATGCGGCGAGCACCATAGCCGGACAGCTCGTCGATGCGTGCAAGCGAGCGAACGCCGCCGCCCACGTCCACGGACAGACCGTCGACGCCGCAGATGGCCTCGATCGCTGCCGAGTTGGCAGCGCATGCGTCCTCGTCCTCGCCAAAGGCAGCGGACAGGTCGACGACGTGCACCCAGCTCGCGCCCTGCTCGGCAAAGGAGCGGGCAACGGCCACGGGGTCGTCGGAATATACCTTGCAGCGGCTCCAGTCGCCGCGCTCCAGGCGCACGACCTTGCCGCCGATCAAATCGATTGCGGGAAACAGAATCATCGGCCGGCCCCCTCGACGATGTTGACGAAGTTCTTAAGGATGCGCTGACCCAGCGCAGAGGATTTCTCGGGATGGAACTGGCAGCCCCATACGTTGCCGTGGCGCACGATGCACGGGAAGCTCCGCGTGTAGTGCGTGCGCGCCAGAACATCGGCGGCATCGGCATCGTCGGCCACCGCGTAGCTGTGGGTGAAGTACATATTGGCGCCCTCGGCAAAACCGGCGAGCAGCGGATCGGCCGCGCCGGCAGGCGTCATGTGCACCTGATCCCAACCCACGTGCGGTACCTTCAGGCGGTTCGACTCCAAGTGCGTGCACGAACCGCGCATAATGCCCAGGCCATCGACCCAGGGGCCGCCAGCCTGCTCGGAGGCGTTGCCGTCGGCGACCGCGCCCTCGTCCGCAGGCACGCCCTCGTTGCCGCGCTCAAAAAATAGCTGAAGGCCCAGGCAGATGCCGAGCAGCGGAGTTCCGTCGGCGACGGCATCGAGCACCGCGTCCGCCTCGCCGCTCTCGCGCATAAAGGCGATCGCGTCGTAGAACGCGCCCACGCCCGGGATGACCAGGCCGTCGGCGTTACGGATCTGCTCCGGGTCGTCCGACGTGCAGGCGGCGGCACCGGCGCGCGCAAGCCCGCGCACAACGCTCGACAAGTTGCCCTTGTGGTAGTCGACCACCACGATCTTCGGTTCGCCCACGCGACCCTCCCTTATCTCATCATCCAAAACCACCACAAAGGGGACAGGCACCTTTGTGGTGGTTTTTGCCTTTGTTGCGGTTACAGCGAGCCCTTGGTGCTGGGGATGCCCTGCACGCGGGGATCGAGCTCGCAAGCGTGGCGCATCGTGCGACCCACGGCCTTAAAGGCCGCCTCGATAATGTGGTGCGAGTTGCCGCCCGCCAGCTCGCGCACGTGCAGCGTGAGCTTGGCATCGCGCGCAAAGGCGTAGAAGAACTCAACGGCTAGCTCGGTATCGAAGCTGCCCACGCGCTCGGTCGGCACGGGTAGCTCGCAGTATGCCTGCCCGCGGCCCGAGATATCCACGGCGGCCATCACAAGCGTCTCGTCCATGGCGATCGCCGCATCGGCAAAGCGCGTAATGCCCGCTTTGTCGCCCAGCGCCTGGCAGAACGCCTCGCCCAGCACGATTCCCGTATCCTCGACGGTGTGGTGTGCATCGACCTCAACGTCGCCCACCGCGTGTACCGTCAGATCGAACAGGCCATGGCGGCCAAAGGCGTTGAGCATGTGGTCGAAAAACGGCACGCCGGTCGAGATATCGCACATACCGGTTCCATCCAGGTCGAGCTTGACGACAATATCGGTCTCCCCTGTCTTGCGGGTTACCTCGGCATAACGGCCCATCTACATCTCCTCCTTCACCAGCGCGGCAAACGCAGCCAGCACCTCGTCGTTTTCCTGCGGGGTACCCACGGTAATGCGTAGGCAGTCCGCGAGCCCCGGCGCGTAGCTAAAGTCGCGCACCAAAATCGAATGCTCGTCGCGCAGGCGCTCGCACACGCGCGTGGCATGCGGCGTGCGCACGAGCACAAAGTTCGCCGCGCTCGGCCATGCCTCCACAGGCAGGCCCTC
>CABTAA010000277.1 GCA_902482615.1 uncultured Collinsella sp. | reverse complement strand
CGGGCGCAGCGGCGTGCGGATCTTAAGGTAGAGCGCGCCGGATGCCACGGGGCCACCGATCTTGTGCGCGGCAACGGTCATGGCGTCAACTCCCAGCTCGGTGACATCGAGCGGAATGTGCAGATACCCCTGGATGGCATCGGTGTGGAACAGGGCGCCCACGGTATGCGCGGCCGCGGCAAGCTCGCGGATGGGCTGCACCACGCCGGTCTCGTTGTTAGCAACCATAATGCTCACGAGCGCGACGTCGTCGCCGAGCAGCTCGATGAGCGCGGCAGGCTCGATGTAGCCCGCACGGCAGGGCTGCACCAGGTCGACGGTAAAGCCGGCGGCACGCAGCAGTGGCAGGTTGTCCAGAATAGAATCGTGCTCGATCGCCGACGCGATCACGCGGTTGCGTTTGCGGTCGCGCTGGCGAGCACCCTCGGCAAGACCGAGGAGCGCCAGTTGGTTGGCTTCGGTGCCGCCGTTGGTCAGGACGATCTCGGACGGGCGGACGCGTGCGCCAAAGCTGCGGGCAATCTCGCGACGCGCCATTTCTAGGCGCGCAGCGGCCTTGCGGCCGAGCGAATGCAGCGAGTTGGGGTTGACGCCGGCAAGCTCGCTGTCGTCGTACTCGCGCTGCGCAAGGAGCGCCTCGGCGCGCATGGGCGTCGAGGCGGCATAGTCAAGATTCACGGGTATGCGGTTTTGACCTGCGGTCATAAGGGTTTATGCCTCCTGTGCGGCCTCGTTGCCCAGCTTCTGCAGCAGCGCAACCTCGGCGGCGGGATCTTCGGACTTAAATACGGCAGAACCGGCCACGAGCACGTTGGCGCCGGCCTTAACGACTTCGGCGATGTTCTTGGAAGAGATGCCGCCGTCGACCTCGATCATGGGCGACACGCCGTGGCGCTCACACATGGCCTTGAGCTCGTGGATCTTTGCGATGGTGCCCGGGATAAAGCTCTGGCCGCCAAAGCCCGGGTTCACGCTCATGAGCAGCACCATATCGACAACGTCGATGATGCTCTCGAGCACGCACACGGGGGTGGCGGGGTTGAGCACTACGCCGGCCTTAACGCCGCGCTGCTGCAGATGGGTGAGCGTGCGGTGCAGGTGCGTAGATGCCTCGTAGTGCACGGTGATCATATCGGCACCGGCGTCGGCGTACCAATCGACCATCTCGTCTGGGTTCGACACCATGAGGTGCGCGTCGACCGGTACATCGGTGGAGCGCTTGACGGCCTTAAGGATGTCAACGCCAAAGGTGAGGTTGCCGGTAAAGTGACCGTCCATAACGTCGAAGTGCACGTAGTCGGCATCGGCGATCTTGTCGAGTTCGCCCTTGAGGTTGGCCATGTCGGCCGAAAGGACAGACGGAGCGATTTTGATGGAACCCATGGTAGAAGCCTTTCTGCGCTAGTCGGTGAGTCCGTAGAACTCTTGAGAAGGGACGCGGTCGGTAAGAATCTCGAGCGCCCTATCCAAAGTAACACCGTTGTAGAGCGTTTGCTCCACGGCAAAGGTGAGCGGAATGTCTACATCCAGTGAACGGGCAAGTTCGCTGACGCTGCGGGCCGCGACGGCGCCCTCGACCACCATATGCGTGCGCGTCTGGTACTCGTCGAGCGACACGCCGTGGGCAAACTCGTAGCCAAAGGTGCGGTTGCGCGAATGCTCCGAGGTACAGGTGGCAATGAGGTCGCCCATGCCGGCAAGACCCATGCAGGTCATGGCTTTGCCGCCACGGGCGTGCACCAGGCGGCTGATCTCGGCCAGGCCACGCGTCATGATGAGGGCAAGCGTGTTGTCGCCCGCGCCCGAGCCGGCGGAAATGCCGCACACGATGGCGATAACGTTCTTCATGGCGCCGCATACCTCGACACCGGTCATATCCTGCGACAGGTAGATGCGGAAGGCCGTGGACAGCAGCAGCTCCTTAAAGGTCTCCCCTACCTGCGGGTCTTCGCTGGCGATGACGGCGGCAGAAAGCCCGCCGCGGCAGATCTCCTCGGCCTGGTTGGGGCC
>CABTAA010000276.1 GCA_902482615.1 uncultured Collinsella sp. | reverse complement strand
ACGAGCGCGCCGTCGCCGATCTGGGCGGGCGCGACCATCATGGTGTCGGAACCGATGAAGGCGTCCTTGCCGATGACGGTCTTGTGCTTGTGCACGCCGTCGTAGTTGCAGGCGATGGAGCCCGCGCCCACGTTGACGCCGGAGCCCATGGTGGTGTCGCCGATGTAGGACAGGTGCGGCACCTTGGAGCCCTCGCCGATCGTGGACTTCTTGATCTCCACGTGCGTGCCGGCCTTGGAGCCGTCGAGCATGTGGGTGCCCGGGCGCAGGTAGGCGCGCGGGCCGCAGTCGACGCCGTTCTCGATGACGGCCTCGATGGCGATGGTCTCATCGATGGTACAGCCGCTGCCGACGGTGGTGTCGGTGAGGCGACTGTTGGGGCCGAGCTGGCATTCCTCGCCCACGGTGACGTGGCCGATCAGATGCGTCTGCGGCCACACGACGGTGTCGCGGCCGATAACGGCGTCGGGGCCGATCCAGGCCTGCGTGGGATCGATGAACGTGACGCCCTCGGCCATCCAGTGCTCGTTGATGCGGTCGCGCGCAATGGCGGTGAGCTGCGCGAGCTGAATGCGGCTGTTGACGCCCAGGCCGTCGCGGTAGTCATCGCAGTGGAAGATGGAGACCGCCTGGCCGTGACCCTTGAGGATTTCGAGCATGTCGGGCAGGTAGTACTCGGACTGCGCGTTGTCGTTGCCGATCTCGTTAATGTGGGCGGCGAGCTGCGCGCCGTCAAAGGCGTAGCAGCCGGCGTTGCACTCCAGCAGCGTGGCGGCCTGCTCGGGCGTGCAGTCCTTCTGCTCGATGATGCGCTCGATCTGGCCGTCGGCGCCCAGCTTGATGCGGCCGTAGCCGAAGGGGTCGGGCGGGGTCATGGTCATGACGGTGCAGGCGAGCTCGCCGGTAGCGACGGTCTGTGCGAACTTGGCGACGGTGTCGGCGGTGATGAGCGGCAGGTCGCCGTTGAGCACGACGACGGGGCCTTGCGTGATGCCGCAGGCCTCGAGCGCGACCTTCACGGCGTGACCGGTGCCCAGGCGCTCGGTCTGCTCGACGCACTCGACCTTGGTGGCGCTGCTGGCGTAGGCGCCATCGATGAGGGCGCGCATCTCGTCGGCGTGGCTGCCGATGACGACCACGACGCGGCTGCAGCCGGCCTTGATGGTGGCGTCGACGATCCACTGGACCATGGGCTTGCCCAGGATCTTGTGCGAAACCTTGCAGTGGTTCGACTTCATGCGGGTGCCCTCGCCGGCAGCGAGAATAATTGCGGTTGCGTCCATGTGATCTCCTGTTACGTTATAGAGACGTGTGTTTGGAAACGATACACGGCGCAATATGATACCGCAGGCATATGTTGAGCGCGTAGCGAGTGGCTCATGGCGGCCGATGTCGGTGCCGCCGGCGTGGCGTTTGCGTTGCTTGCGTGCGGCGTTGGCGGTGCTGCGGAGCTATCGTTTGAGCGAGGGGACGGGGGTGCCCGTGGACAACATACGAGAGGAGTTTGGCGGCGAGCCCGTTGCGGCATTCTCGATGTCGCATCCGGCTGTGCCGGCACTCTATATAGTGCTGACGCTGGGGCTCACCATGTTCTCGATGCAGCCGGTGCTGATTGCGCTGTCGCTTGCGGGCGGGCTGGCGTATGGATTTGCGACGCGCGGTGCTGCGCGCACGTTGGGGGCGCTTCGCTGGCAGCTGCCGGTGATTTTGATTATCGCGCTGGTCAATCCGCTGTTTAGCGCCTCGGGCTCGACGGAGTTGTTCCGTATTGGTATGCGCGCGGTGTATCTGGAAAGCATGGTATACGGCCTGTGCATGGGCGGGCTGTTTGTGGCGAGCGTGCTGTGGTTTGAGGCCGCGGCGTCGATGCTCGAATACGACAAGGTGCTCGCGCTGCTGGGCAATGCCGCACCGGTGATTGCGCTCATGATCTCGATGTGCATGAGGCTTATCCCGCAGTTTTTACGCCGCGGTCGTACGGTGCTGGCGGTGCAGGATGCGATTGATGTGCCGG
>CABTAA010000275.1 GCA_902482615.1 uncultured Collinsella sp. | reverse complement strand
TCGATGCCGAGCGTCTCGGCCGCGCGGTCGAGGGCATGCGCGATGGGGGTGAGGTCCTCATCCTTGCAGCACGCGGCAATCTGCGCCACCGGGGTGACGGAAACGCGCTTGTTGACGATGGGGATACCGTACTCGCGCTCGAGGTTCTCGGCGGTCTCGACCAGATGCTCAGCCGTGTGCGTCACGTGGTCGTAGATCTTCGTGCACATGCGGTCGAGGTTCTCGTCGCCGCAACCCATGAGCGAAACACCCATGGTGATGGTCCTGATGTCGAGGTTCTGCTCCTCAACCATGCCGCGGGTTTCCGCGATTTCTGCGGGCGTGATCGCCATCCTTGCGCTCCTATCTGCCAAAACGAGCATAGTCTTATCTATTCTAACGTGCCGCACGTGCCAAGTGGCGCATGCGGCACGTTTTGGTGCTCGGTTGTTTCCGTTGTGTTACTGCCCAAAGACCTCTTCGGCGATACGAGCGCTTTCGGCGGCGTCCTTGGCGTAGTAGTCCGCGCCGATCTGCTTGGCGTATTCGGGGGTGAGTACGGCGCCGCCTACGATGATCTTGACGCCCGGCACCTCAGTATGAAGCAGCTTGATGGTCTCCTCCATGGCCACGACGGTGGTGGTCATAAGCGCCGAGAGGCCGACGAGCTTAATGTCACGCTCCTTGACGGTCTTGAGCACCTCTTGCGGATCGACGTCGCGGCCCAGGTCAAAGACGGTGTAGCCGTAGTTGTCGAGCAGCATTTTGACGATGTTCTTGCCAATATCGTGGATGTCGCCCTTGACGGTGGCCACGCAGATCTTGCCCTTGTCGGCAATCTCGCCGGCGGGCATCAGGCGCTTGATGGTGTCGAAGCCCACGCGTGCGGCCTCGGCCGAGGCCATAAGCTGCGGCAAGAAGAACTTGCCCTGGTCAAAGAGGACGCCAACCTCGTCGAGGGCGGGGATAAAGTGGTTGTTGATAAGATCCATAGCGTCGTGGTCGGCCAGCAGGCGCTCAGTCTCGGTCGCGATCTCGCCCTTACGGCCCGAGACGACCATGCGACGAATCGGGTCGTCGTTGCCGTCGGTGCCGGCGGTGCCAGCAGCGGGCACGGCATCACTCGATGCGGCCTGAGCCGCTGCCGGGTTTGCGGCGATCTTATACGGATCGGTCCAGCCGGCGTAGCGCTCGATGTATCCGGTCGAGCCCTCGTCCTCAACGCTCAGGACGCGATAGCTGTAGACAGTATCCATAAAGCGCTTGGAACCCGGGTTCATGATGGGGGCGTCCAGGCCCGCGCCGAAGGCGGCAGCCAAAAAGACCGAGCCCAGCAGCGGGCGGGCAGGCAGGCCAAAGCTGATGTTCGACACGCCGAGCGCGCATTTGACGCCCAGACGCTCCTTGCACAGGGACATGGCGCGTAGGATCTGCTCGGCCTGGCGTTGATTGGTCGAGGCGGTCATGACCAGGCAGTCGATGAGGATGCGGTCCGGTCCGATGCCGTAGCGGGTAGCCTCGGCCACGATGCGCTCGGCGATGGCGAAGCGAGCCTCGGCGGTATCGGGGATGCCGCCTTCGTCGAGCGTAAGGCCGACAACGTTGGTGCCGTAGTGGGCGACCAGCGGAAAGATCTCATCCATGATCTGCTGCTTGCCGTTGACCGAGTTGATGATGGGCTTGCCGGCGTAGCGGCGCACGGCGGCCTCGACGGCTGCGGGGTCGGTGGAGTCGATCTGCAGCGGCAGCAGCGTGGAGCCCTGGAGCTGTTCGGTCGTCTGTTGGATGATCTTGACCTCGTCGATCTCGGGCAGGCCCACGTTGACGTCCAGGATGTCGGCGCCCTGTTCCTGCTGGCTGATGCCCTGGCTCACGACGTAGTCCAGGTCGCCGTCGCGCAGGGCCTGCTGCAGGCGCTTTTTGCCGGTGGGGTTGATGCGCTCGCCGATGACGGCGATCTTGTGGCCGTCGCAGGGAAGGTCCACGACCGTTTGAGCGCTCGTGACCGACATGCTGGGCTTGCGGCGGCGCGGGC
>CABTAA010000274.1 GCA_902482615.1 uncultured Collinsella sp. | reverse complement strand
CCTGCAGGCGCGCGTTTACGCCGACGTGTTGCACAAGGCGGGCTTTGAGACGGTGACGGTCAAGTTCGTTCGCGTGGAGCAGGCGAATCCAGCCATCTTCGTCGAACCCGCCGAACCTCAAGTAGTCACCTACAATCTCTAGCCCTCAGATAACTTGCGGTGGAATACGGACTGTTTTGGCCAAAAAAGCCGCCAAACAGTCCGCATCTCACCGCAACTCAATAGGAGCCGTGTGGGTTTGGCTAGGTTCGGGTGCTGTCCGTGCCGTGGGGTAAAATCGTTCAGTCAGAACACGAACCCGCATCGGAGCTCATCACATGGCATTCGTCCATCTGCACAATCACACTGTTTTCTCCATGCTCGACGGCGCAACCCGTATCCAGGATATGGTCAATCGTGCCGTTGAACTTGGCATGCCCGCCGTGGCCATTACCGACCACGGCTACATGTATGGCGTGCCCGACCTGGCGCTGGCCTGCGACGCCGTCAATCACAACACGCCCGAGTACAAAACCTGGAGCCACGACAAGGCCTTCTTGGAAAAGGACCGCCGCGACGAGCTGGTGGAGCCCGACCCCGAGGCAAACCCGCGCGAGCATGCCCAGTACGTCAAAGACATGGCCATGTGGGACGAGAAGGGCAACATCGACGAGCTCAAACCGCCCCTGGTCATCAAGCCCATCTTTGGCTGCGAGGTCTACTTTACGCCGGACGAGACCCTTGCCCGCGACCACAAGCCCGAGCTCTACCACATGATCCTTCTGGCCAAGGATCAGGAGGGCTACGTCAACCTGATGCAGACGGTCTCCGAGGCCGCCGTGCAGGGCTTTTACTACAAGCCGCGCGTGACGCTCGACAACCTGCGCCGCCATGCCAAGGGCATGATCTGCACGAGCGCCTGTATCGCGGGCATCATCCCCAAATACATCGACCGCGGCGACATGGAAGGCGCCATCAAATGGGCCGAGACCTTCCGCGATACCTTTGACCCCGGCGATTTCTACATCGAGATCCAGGAACACGGCATCACCACCGACAACGGCCTGACTGACGAGCAGATGGACCGCACGCTCATCGACATCGCCAAGCAGGTGGGCGTCAAGGTCATCGCCACCAACGACTTCCACTACCTGCGCCGCGAGGATGCGCCCGTGCAGGACGTCATCATGTGTATTGGCATGAACGCCAAGGTCGATGATCCCAACCGCATGCGCATGACCGGCTCGGAGTTTTACATGAAGACCGAGGAGGAGATGCGGGCGATGTTCCCGTATTGCCCCGAGGCCTGCGACAACACGCTCGAGATTGCCGACAAGTGCTACGTTGAGCTGGACTGGGACTCTATCATCCTGCCGCGCTTTCCGTTGCTCGATCCCGGCGAGACGCACGAGAGCCAGTTCCGCCGCGAGTGCGAGAAGGGCCTGCGCCAGCACTATGGCGACGACTGGGCCACGCGCGAGATCGGTGGCGTTAACATCAAAGAGCGCTTTGAGTACGAATACAAGGTCATCTGCGACAAGGGCTTTGCCGCCTACTTTTTGATCGTTGCCGAGTACGTGCAATGGGCTAAGGACAACGGCATCGGCGTCGGCCCCGGCCGTGGCTCGGCCGCCGGCGCTATCGTCGCCTACGCCATGAACATCACCGCGTTCGACCCGCTCGAGAACGGCCTGATGTTCGAGAGGTTCCTGTCCCCGCAGCGTACCGAGATGCCCGATATCGATATGGACTTCGACGATGAGCGACGCCTCGAGGTCGTGGAGCACGTTCGTCAGCTCTACGGCCCCGAGAAGGTCACCCACGTCATCACCTACTCGACCATCAAGGCCAAGCAGGCCATCAACGACGCCGCGCGCGTGCTGGACTATCCGGTCTACATGGGCCAGCGCCTGTCCAAGATGGTCTCGAGCGACCCCAAGGTCAAGCTCAAGCAGGTGCTCGAAAAGCAACCCGGCAAAGAGGATCTGTTTAACCCCGACTTTGCCGAGGCCTATAAAAAGGAGATCGGAAGAGCGTC
>CABTAA010000273.1 GCA_902482615.1 uncultured Collinsella sp. | reverse complement strand
AGTTCGCGATCCCCGGCCTTGACGACGAGTTCCGCGTCATCGTGTCTCCGTGGATCCTCTCCTCGCTGATCACCGATCGCCTTGCCGCTTACTACGAGACGGTCACCAAGCACAACCTCAACTACCGTCGTTACTATCACCAGTTCGACTACTAAGAGCAAATAACGTTTGTGTAATTGGGCCCCGCTCCTATATGGAACGGGGCCTCGTTTAGGTTGGAGAGTAATTATGAGCTACCCCCTGCTTGCCGTCATGAATATCAGCCATCGTTATTTTGACCTTGAGGAATTCTTTTCTTCGGCAGCGGCCTCGGGCTATACGTGTTGCGAGCTTTGGACCGGGGCGATGCATCTGTATGTCGATTGCCATGGATACGATTCGCTCGAGCAGGTGCGGGAGCTGTCGCAGCAGTATGGGGTTCGGATTGTGGGGCTTTGTCCCGAACAGAACAACCCCAAGCCGTGGAATATCGCGGCGCGCGGGAATGAGGCGCGTGCCCGCACGCTCGCGTACTTTAAGAACGTTGTGGATATCGCGGCGGAACTTGGAGCCGAGCAGGTCATGGTCTCGAGCGGCTGGGCATTTTTGAACGAGTCGATCGAGGACGCGTGGGGTCGCAGCGCCTCGATGCTGCGTGCGATTGCCGAGCATGCGGGAGAGTGCGGCGTTCGACTGGTGCTCGAGGCCCTACAGCCGGTTGAGTCGATGATCGTGAACTCGGCGGCCGACACGAAGCGCATGATCGAGGCAGTTGATCATCCGGCACTTAAGGCGTGTCTGGATATAGGCGCCATGGCGGTGGCGGGGGATACCATCGACGATTATTTCGATCTGCTTGGCGATGATGTCGCCCACGTGCATTTTGTCGATGTTGCGGCAGATGGCACGACGCATCTTGCCTGGGGTGACGGCGACCGCGATATGCGCGCCGACCTGGATAGGCTGGTGGCGCGCGGCTATCGCGGAGTTGTTTCGGCCGAGACCTATGACTGGCGCTATTTTGCCAATCCTGCGGCGGCCGACGCTCAGGTTATGGCGGAGTACCGACGCGCGATTGGCGCCTAAGTGGGACAGGGCGCCGAGCTGGCGTTTGGCGAATTTTAGTTTGGCGCTCTCTGAGAAACGGGACGTGCTTTCCGCTTGAAGCCCAACCGGAAAGCCTGTCCCGGAATGAGCCTCCAGAATGGGATGTACTTTCCGTATGCGGTCCTATCCGGAAAGTACATCCCATTCCAAGCCCAAATTCCGGGACGCACTTTCCGCTGAAGACCTCAACCGGAAACCGCATCCCGTTCTGGACTGTAATTTCGGGGCGCAGTTTCCGCCAGAAGTCTCAACCGGAAACCGCATCCCAGTTTTTGGCTGGCGGGCGGGACGTGCCTGCTCCTATGTTTCCAAATGAATACGGCGTGAGCGGCTGCGACGGATTCTCCCCGCAAGCACTCTAGTATGCTAAAGTACCCAGAAGACCGGCGGAGCTATGCCGGTCTTTCGTTCTATATGAAACGCAGCATGAGGAGGCTCACCAGATGACGGCCACACCGTGGGGATTCCGGGACATATTGCCCGAGGAGGCTCAGGCGCGCGAGGAGATTGCGCTGACGGTGAAGGGCTGCTTTAGGGAGCATCATTACCTGCCGGTCGAGACGCCGCTGCTCGAGGACAAGGGTTCGCTCGAGGAGGGCGGCCGCATTGCGGACACGCCGTTCAAGCTCTTTGACGACGACGGTCGCCTGCTGGTGGTTCGTCCCGACAATACGTTGCCGATCGTGCGCCTGGTTTCGACCCGCATGCGCGCGGCCGATCTGCCCCTGCGCCTTCGCTACGAGGCGCCGGTGGTTCGCGAGTGCCAGCGCAACGCTGGCGGTTCGCGCCAGTTTACGCAACTGGGCTTTGAGCTCATCGGTGCGGGCGATACCGCGGGCGATGTCGAGATTGTCTCGCTCGTGGCCGAGGCCGTGCGTAAGTTGGCACTGCCCGATGCGCGCATTATCGCAGGTAGCGTACGCCCGTTTAAGGAGCTG
>CABTAA010000272.1 GCA_902482615.1 uncultured Collinsella sp. | reverse complement strand
CAGGCTCGGGCTCGACGGCGGCATCGGCAGGCTCGGCCTTGGCGGGCTCGGCGCTCTCGGCCTCATCAGCAGCGCCTTCGCCCTCGGTGGCACCCTCGCTCGCAGCCTTCTCGGCGGCAAGGCGGGCACGGCGCTCGGCAAAGGTCTCCTTCTTTGCGGGCGCGGCCGTCTCGACGGCATCCTCGTCCGCATCGGAATCGTCATCGACGGCAGCCTTCTTGGGCTTGACCGGGGCCGACGCGGCTTCGCTTACCGGATCGATGATCTCGGACTGAACAACGGCCGTCATCTTTTCCTGCGTCTCGCGGAACTGACGGATGGCACGGCCGATCGTGCGGCCCATCTGCGGGAGCTTATCCGGGCCAAACAGCAAAAAGCCGAAGACCACGATGATTGCCAGCTCACCCTCTCCAATACCAAACACACATACCTCCAAGGCTCGATGTGAGTCGAGCCCGCACCGCGCCATTCGGCCGGAACTCGTCTATTCATTCGGTCAAGTATAGCGCCCGGACGCCAAAACGTCCGAGCGCATCACAAACATATGCCAAACGGCACGCCCTTTTGGGGGCAAAGATTATGCCGCCGTGATCGAAATCTCCTGGTCGACGCCCAGCAGCTGAACCACGCGCATCACCTGGGGCTGCACATTAGTGCAGCTAAAGCGCTTACCGTGGTCGACCGCGTGGTGCGCGGCGCCCACGAGCACGCCAATGCCCGTCGAATCGATGTAGCTCACCTGGGCAAAATCGAGCTCAACGGCCTCAGTGGGCTGCTCGAGCGCCAGGTCAATGGCATTGCGCAGGCTATCGGCGTTAGAGATATCGATCTCGCCGGTTACCTTAATGGTGTAGATCTCCGGTGTGGGGTTGGTGGAAATACCCAAATCCATGCATACGCTCCTTTACGTATCGAAAGTGCGGATAGTACTGGGCGCGGACTTGCGGGGCCCTAGGCGTTAGGCGCGCTCGGCACGAGCAAGCTCGGCAGCGACGAGCTTGACGGCCAGCACCAGTACGTCGAGTGCTGCCTCCAGGTCCTCGACCGTGGGATAGCTCGGCGCGATGCGGATGTTGGTGTCGCGCGGATCCTTGCCATAAGGCCAGGTAGCACCAGCCGGCGTGAGCTTGACGCCCAGGTCGGCACAAAGCGCGGCGACCTTTTGGGCCGAGCCCTCGGGACCATCAAAGCTCACAAAGTAGCCGCCGCGGGGATGCGTCCAAGTGGCGCAGCCCGTGTCGCCCAAACCCTCGGTGAGCTTGCGCTCGACGGCCTCAAAGCGTGGGCGCAAGAACTCGGCATGCTTTTTCATGTGCTCCTTGACCGCCTCGATGGTGGGAAGGAAGCGCACGTGACGCAGCTGGTTGAGCTTGTCGGCGCTGATAAGGCCGGCCTTCAGACGCTTGGAGAACTCCGCGATAACCGCGGGGCTCGCACCGATAAAGCCGATACCGGCACCCGGGAAGGTGATCTTGGACGTCGAGGCGAATGCCACCACGCGGTCCTCGGTGCCCGCCGCGCGGGCAAGATCAAAGATGTTGGCGAGCTCGTCGGTCTCGTCGTACAGGTCGTGCACGCAGTAGGCGTTGTCCCAGAAGATGCGGAAATCGGGCGCGGCCGTGTGCATCTCGACCAGGCGGCGCACGGTGTCCTCGCTAAAGGTGATACCCGTGGGGTTGGAATACTTGGGCACGCACCAGATGCCCTTGATGGAATCGTCGGCGGCAACGAGGCGCTCGATCTCGTCCATATCGGGGCCGTTGTCGGTCATCGCGACGGGAACGTTCTCGATACCCAAGTCGGCGGTAATGCCAAAGTGGCGATCGTAGCCGGGAACCGGGCACAGGAACTTGACCTTCTTGCCGTCGTGCGCTGCCTCGTAAGCCTCCCAAGGATCGCTACCACACGAGCCGCAACGCCAGAACATACCGGCGATATCGTGCTCGATCAGCAAGCTCGACGAACCCAGCACAGATCGGAAGAGCACACGTCTGAACTCCAGTCACTAGCTTATCTCGCATGCCGTC
>CABTAA010000271.1 GCA_902482615.1 uncultured Collinsella sp. | reverse complement strand
CCTGACCCCCCTTCCCATGGCCGGCGGCAAGGGCGGCTCCGACTTTGACCCCAAGGGCAAGTCCAACAACGAGATCATGCACTTCTGCCAGTCCTTCATGACCGAGCTCTATCGCCACATCGGCCCCAACACCGACGTTCCCGCCGGCGACCTGGGCGTTGGCGGCCGCGAGGTTGCCTACCTGTTCGGTCAGTACAAGCGCCTGACCAACGAGTGGACCGGCGTCCTCACCGGCAAGGGCCTCTCCTTTGGCGGCTCGCTCGCCCGTACCGAGGCCACCGGCTACGGTCTGGCCTACTTTGTGGACGAGTACCTCAAGAGCCGCGGCGACTCCTTCGAGGGCAAGAACGTCGTCGTGCACGGCTCCGGCAACGTCGCCATCTACGCCGTCCAGAAGGTCTCCCAGCTCGGCGGCAAGGTGCTGGCCTGCTCCGATACTCACGGCTGGGTCGAGGATCCCGACGGCATCGACTACACTGTGCTCGAGCACGTCTACAACAAGAAGCGCTCCGGCCACGACAAGGGCGTTACGCTCGCTATGTACGTTGACGAGAAGCCCAACGCCGTGTGGCACGAGGGCGACGGCCGTGGCGTTTGGCAGCTGCCCTGCGACATCGCGCTGCCCTGCGCTCGCGAGAACACGCTGCTGCTCGAGGACGCCCAGGCGCTCGTCGCCAACGGCTGCAAGGTGGTCGGCGAGGGCGCGAACATGCCCACGACCATCGAGGCCACGACTTACTTCCAGGAGAACGGCGTCGCCTTTATGCCCGGTAAGGCTGCCAACGCCGGCGGCGTGCTCGTGTCCGGCCTGGAGATGAGCCAGAACGCCGAGCATCTGTCCTGGACCTTCGAGGAGGTCGACGGCAAGCTCGAGCAGCTCATGCGCGGCATGTTCCACAACGTGGACGACACCGCCAAGGAGTACGGCCAGGAGGGCAACTTCGTCATGGGCGCCAACATCGCCGGCTTCCTGAAGGTCGCTGACGCCATGCTCGCCCAGGGCGTCTGCTAAACCCTGCCTGGCATAGCATTGATAAGGCTCCCAGTCATCTTGGCTGGGAGCCTTTTCTATCCCGGAGGACTCTTCATAACTTGCGGTGAAATACGGACTGTTTAGCGTCCCAGAACGGCTAACCAGTCCGTATTTCACCGCAAGTTATGGATGGGTGGGTGGATTTTGTCCTAAAACGGTGTGCGGCCCCTCGTTTGGTACACTTAAAAGTACTGGACAAGTGAAGAGATGGGGGAGAACGTGCTCAAGTTCGGTACCTACGTCCGTGTTGGAAACGCGGCCGAAGCCTATGAGCTCTTGCAGAAGAACCGCAACAACAAGATTGTGGGCGGCGGCATCTGGATGCGCCTGGGTTCGCGTCGTGTGGCGACGGCGATTGACCTTTCGGCCTGCGGACTCGATCAGATCGAGGAGACCGAGACCGAGTTTCGCATCGGCGCCATGTGCACCCTGCGCCAGCTCGAGCGTCATGCCGGGCTCAACGCGCTTGTCAACAATGTTTTTGAGTTTGCCGTCCACGACATCGTGGGCGTGCAGCTACGCAATACCGCCACGGTGGGCGGCAGCATCTACGGCCGCTTTGGCTTCTCGGACGTTCTCTCCGCCTTCCTCGCGCTCGATTCTTATGTTGAGCTGACGGGCGCCGGTCGCGTGCCGCTCGCCGAGTTCGTGGACATGGGCTACGTGCGCGACGTGATCGAGCACGTGGTGGTCGTCAAGCACGATTACCGTGCCAGCTATGAGGCCGTGCGCAAGGCCGCGACCGACTTCCCCTCGCTGAACGTCACCGCCGCCTGGTGGGACAACAGCTGGCATGTCACCGTGGGCGCCCGCCCGCTGCGTGCGACCCTGCTGCAGGGCGAGGCGTGCGGCCTTACCAACGAGCATCCTTCCGAGGACGAGCTTCGCGCCCTGGCCGCATCCGTGCGTGCCCTGAGCTACGGCACCAACCTGTGGGGCTCGGCCGAGTACCGCCGTCTCATCTCGGCGCCGCTTGCCGTACAGGCCGCGCGCCGCGCC
>CABTAA010000270.1 GCA_902482615.1 uncultured Collinsella sp. | reverse complement strand
CGTGCCCCTCCGATTCCAAGGACGTGTTCCAGGCCTGCCGCGAGGGCGACAAGCTCGCGCTGGCCGCGGCCGATACCATGGCCGACTATCTCGGCCGCGCACTGGCGCTTATTGCCAACGTGGTTGATCCCGAGATGTTCCTCATCGGCGGCGGCGCCTCCGCCTCGGCCGATGTCTACCTCGACAAGGTTCGCGAGCACTTTAAGCAGTACGCGCTTTCCGCCTCGCGCGAGACGCCCATTAAGGTCGCTTCGCTCGGAAACGACGCCGGCATTATCGGTGCCGCCTACGTAGCCCTACGCGCCGCCGGCAAATAGCTGGTGCAAGGAGGCCAAGGCTGCGCCCCAAAATATGCCGTGGCCCTTCCGTCTGCGAAGGTTCGGCATCGGCGTGCTACCATAGCTACGTCCAAGTACACATATCAAGTGGAGGATATCCATGGCAAACGTTCTTGTCTTTGGTCACCAGAACCCCGATAACGACGCCATCATGAGCGCCGTCGTCCTGTCCCAGCTGCTCAACCAGGTTGAGTATGCTGGCAACACCTACGAGGCTTGCACTCTGGGTCAGCTTCCGGCCGAGTCCGCCAAGCTGCTCGCCGACGCCGGCATTGCCGAGCCCCGCGTGATCGAGTCCGTCGAGGCCGGCCAGCTCGTCGTTCTCACCGACCACAACGAGTCCGCCCAGTCCGTCGCCGGCCTTAAGGACGCCACGGTCTTTGGCGTTGTCGATCATCACCGCATTGGCGACTTCGAGACCGCCGGCCCGCTGCACTACATCTGCCTGCCCTGGGGTTCCAGCTGCACCATCGTCACCAAGCTCGCCGGCGTGCTCGGCGTTGAGCTTTCCGACGTCCAGGCCAAGCTGCTGCTCTCGGCCATGATGACCGACACGCTTATGCTCAAGAGCCCCACCACCACCGATGTCGACCGCGCCGTCGCCGCCAAGCTCGGCGAGCAGGTGGGCGTCGACCCGGTTAAGTTTGGCATGGAGGTCTTCCTCACCCGTCCTTCCGGCTCCTTCACCGCAGCCGAGATGGTCGGCAACGACATCAAGATGTTCGAGCCCGCCGGCAAGAAGCTGCTCATCGGCCAGTACGAGACTGTCGACAAGACCCGCGCACTCGGCATGATCGACGAGATTCGCGAGGCCATGCGCGCCTACGCCGCCGAGAAGGGTGCCGACGGCATTGTCCTGTGCATCACCGACATCATGGAGGAGGGCTCGCAGGTCCTGCTCGAGGGCGAGACCGAGGCTGCTCAGAAGGGCCTGGGCATTGCCGACGAGCACGACGGCGTCTGGATGCCGGGCGTCCTCTCCCGTAAGAAGCAGGTCGCTGCCCCCATCATGGCCGCCTGCTAGGTTTAGTCGACCAAACGCCACGACCGGATCGCGGAAGCCCCGTGCTCCGGTCGTTTTTTGTGCACGGCGCCGCGTCGTCTCTTGGATAGGCGTGCCCGTGCCGTTGAGCAAATAATGTTCAACCTGTGGTTCCGCTTTTCGGCCACGCTTGCGCGCTTGTCGTGCAGGGTAGGCTAGATGCAAGCGTAATACGTTAGAGCGCGGCGCCGCCACTTGGGCGGGCCGTGCTTTTTTAAGACGGGAGCTTTCCCGTGAAAGGAGCCGCCCATGGCAGCACCCGAGCAGCTGTTCAACGTCCGTGAGCGCAAGCGTTTTGAGCGCCATGACATTTGGGAGCGCATCGCCGAGAACGGCACGATTTCCGCCGCCGTCATGGTCTTCGCCGCTATCGCCGCCGTCATTTGCGCCAATACCGATGCCTACGAGGCCATCCATCACTTTTTGGAGACCCCGCTGTATGTGGGTCTGGGCAACCTTACGGCCGGTCTCACCGTTGAGCTATTCGTCAACGACTTCCTCATGGCGATTTTCTTTTTGTTGGTGGGCATTGAGCTTAAGTACGAGATGACAGTTGGCGAGCTCAAAAACCCGCGCCAGGCCATGCTTCCCATGCTGGCGGCCGTGGGCGGCGTCGTCGTTCCCGCCTGCATCTATCTGATCTTTAACCATGCCGGCGCGCACAACGGCTGGGCCATT
>CABTAA010000269.1 GCA_902482615.1 uncultured Collinsella sp. | reverse complement strand
GCAGCTGCGCGAGGTCATGGCGAGCCTGGGCTTCCGCACCGTCGACGAGATGGTCGGCCATCCCGAGTGCTTGCGCCAGATCGAGGTCCCGGGCAACCGCAAGGACAACCTGCTGGATCTGTCGCCCGTGCTGGCGAGCGCGACCTGTGAGTTTGGTGCCCACATCCCGGGTGCCGACGGCCGTCACTTCCTGCCCCAGATGGCTGCGGACAGCGAGCTCGACAAGACGCTCGACTCCACGTTGTTTGTGCCCTATACGGCCGATGCCCGTGCGCACCTGCGTCCGATTCGCTTCCGCGCCGATATCGCCAACGTCAACCGCTGCGTGGGCACCATCTTGGGCAATGCGGTGACCAAGGCGCATCCCGAGGGCCTGCCCGCCGGCTCCATCACCATCGATTGCGATGGTTCGGCCGGTCAGAGCTTTGGCGCCTTCCTGCCGCGCGGCATTATGCTCAACGTGTGCGGCGACGCCAACGACTACTTTGGCAAGGGCCTTTCGGGCGGCGAGGTGTCGGTGCGCCCCAACCCGCATGCGACCTACAAGTTCGATGAGAACATCATCGTGGGCAACGTTGCGTTCTTTGGCGCCACGAGCGGCCGCGGCTTCATTAACGGCCTGGCCGGCCAGCGCTTTGGCGTACGCAACTCCGGTGCCACGGTGGTGGTCGAGGGCTGCGGCAACCATGGCTGCGAGTACATGACGGGAGGTCTGGCGCTCATCCTGGGCGAGGTCGGGCAGAACTTCGCCGCCGGCATGACGGGCGGCGTGGCTTACGTCTTTGACCAGTACGGCACGCTCGATGCCCGTGTGAACCACGAGAGCGTTGAGCTTAAAGCCCCGACGGCCGGTGAGCTGGCGCAGATTCGTGCGCTCATCCAGGAGCACGTGGACGCGACGCAGAGCCCGCGCGGCATTAAGCTGCTCTACAGCTTTGAGACGATGAGCAAGCACTTTGTGAAGGTCATTCCGACCGAGTACGAGCGCGTGCTGGCGATTGTCGCCGCCGCCGGGGCCGTCGGCAAGACGCATGAGCAGGCCGAGGAGCTGGCGTTTGACATTGTGACCGGTCGCGCCGACGCCGCCGATGTCGCTCGCTTTGATGTGGCGGGGGGTGTCGCTGGCGCTGTGCCCGCCGCCGCCAGCTCTGTTGCTTCGACCAAGAAGGAGGCGTAAGTGCCATGGGTAAGCCCGGTGCTTTTCTTGATATCGATCGCGTGACCCACGAGCTTCGCCCCGTGGAGGAGCGCAGCCATGATTTTGATCCGCTGTACGTGGAGCTCGATGACGATGCGCGCCGTGCCCAGGCGAGCCGCTGCATGATGTGCGGCGTGGCGTTTTGTCAGATGGGCGCGAGCTTTGGCAAGGCGCGTCCGAGTGGCTGCCCGCTGCACAACCTGATTCCCGAGTGGAATGAGCTGGTGTACCGCGGCCGCTGGGACGAGGCTGCCGAGCGCCTGTCGCTCACCTCGCCCATGCCCGAGTTTACGAGCCGCGTGTGCCCGGCGCTGTGCGAGGCCGCGTGCAACCTGGGTTCGGTCGACGGCCAGCCCACGACGATTTATGACAACGAGCGTGCGATCAGCGACCATGAGTGGGCAAATGGCGGTCCGCGTCGCTTTGAGCCGGCAGGGGAGGATGCGCCCACGGTCGCTGTGATTGGCTCTGGCCCGGCTGGCCTGGTGGCTGCATGGGAACTTGCGCGTCGCGGCGCGCGCGTGACGGTGTTTGAGCGTGACGACCGCCCGGGCGGCCTGCTCATGTACGGCATTCCCAACATGAAGCTCGAGAAGTCTGTGGTCGAGCGCCGCGTGGCGCTCATGCGCGAGCTGGGTATTGTCTTTGAGCTGGGCGCTGACGTTACGAACCCTGCGGTAGCGGCCAAGCTCAATGGCTTTGACGCCGTTGTGGTGGCTGCCGGCGCTCGTGCACCCCGCGGTCTTTCGGCTACGAATGTGGATGCCCCGGGCGTGGTGTATGCCGTGGACTACCTGACGGCTTCGACCGTCTCGGTGCTCGATGGTGGTGAGCCCGCGGTGAACGCGCGTGGCCTGGACGTTGTG
>CABTAA010000268.1 GCA_902482615.1 uncultured Collinsella sp. | reverse complement strand
GTCGAGCACCGTTGCCGAGATGCCCTGCTCGGCCAGCAGGTCGGCGGCGTCCACGGCGTGGCGGACCATCTCACCGGTGGCGACGAGCGTCACATCGGTGCCGCGGCGCACCCAGGTGGCGCGATCCATCTGGAACGGGCACTCGTCCTCGGTGTACACGTCCTCGACCGGATTGCGCCCCACGCGGATATAGGCCGGCTTGTTATCGGCTACCAGGGCGCGCACGAGCTCGGCGGTCTGGAAGCGGTCGCTCGGCAGATACACGCGCATGTTGGGAATCGCGCTCATGGCGGCGATATCCTGCGCGGAGTGGTGGCTCATACCCAGGGCGCCGTAGGACACGCCGCCCGAGATGCCGATGAGTTTGACGTTGGTGTTGGAGTACGAGACGTCGACCTTGCACTGCTCATACGAGCGCGTGGTCACAAAGGATGCCGGCGAGGCGGCCCAGGCCTTCTTGCCGCACGAAGCCATGCCGGCGGCGATGCTCACCAGGTCCTGCTCGGCGATGCCGACCTCAACGGACTGCTGGGGATACTGATCAAAGAACGGCGTGAGCGACGCGGAGCCACGGGAGTCGGAGCACAAGACGACGATGTCTTTATCGGTCTTCGCGGCCTCGAGCAGCGTGTCGCAGATAACCTTGCGATTGGCGATCTTGTTAGCCATTGATGGCCTCCTTATGGGCAGCGAAATCGGCGATGATCTGGGCATATTCCTCATCGTTGGGCAGGTGATGATGCCAGCTGGCCTTGTCCTCCATAACGGGCGAGCCGTAGCCCTTCACCGTGTTGAGGATGATGACCGTGGGCTTACCCTTGGTCTCGGCGGCAAGCGTCAGCGCAGCGTCGATGGCCTGGACGTCGTTGCCCGGAATGGACAGCACGTTCCAGCCGAAGGCTACCCAGCGCTCCTCCTGCGAATCCTGCTTCATAACGTCCTCGGTGCTGCCGCTGATCTGCAAGCGGTTGCGGTCCACGAGCGCGCACAGGTTATCGAGCTGGTAGTTGCCGCCGCTCATGGCGCCCTCCCAGACCGAGCCCTCGGCAAGCTCGCCGTCGCCCATGATGGTGTAGACGCGGTAGTCGCGGCCGTCCATCTTGCCGGCGAGCGCCATGCCCACGGCCACGGGCAGGCCGTGGCCCAGCGAGCCCGAGTTCATCTCGATGCCCTTGAGCTTGTTGTTGGGGTGGCCGATGTAGGGGCTGCCGAACTTGGAGAAGCGGGCCTTGACGTCGTCGAGGTCAAGATAGCCCTCGTGGCAGAGCACCGCATAGTAGGCTTCCATGGCGTGGCCCTTGGAAAGCACGAAACGATCGCGGCTGGGATCGTCGGCGGTCTCGGGCGAAATGTTGAGGTGGTTGGCGTAGAGGGTCATGAGGGCGTCGATGACCGACATGTCGCCGCCGATGTGGCCGCCAGCGCCAGCCATGATGATATCGACGCAATCGCGGCGAAGGTCCCAACGCAGGGACTCAAGCTCTTCGATAGTTGCCACGAAAAACTCCTTTCAGGGAATTTCTAAAGTCAGAGCCACCGCGTTTCCACAGTGCCCAAGATTGCGGTGAAAGAGGAGCGCCGCGTACTTTGGTACGCAAGCGACGGCTTGAACCGCAAGGTTGGGTGCTGTGGTAGCGCGCCGGCTCGTTGCTACAAAGTAGGCACGACCCTACTCACCGCGCAGGTAAGCTTTAACGTCCTGCTCAATAGGGTCGTATAGGTCGGGGGCAATGCCGAGGTACTTGCACGCCTCGTAGAGCACCGGCACCACGTTGGCGTGAATAGCGACGCAGTGGTGGATGTAGGGACCCTCGACGATCTTGGCCTCGAGGCGCTTGAGGTTCTCGACCTCGACCCACAGATAGGTGCCCATGCCGGCCGGGCCGTCGATGCCGCGGGCGTTGCCCAGCAGCAGCGAGTACTCGCCGTTGTCGCCGTCAAAGCGGGCAAGGGTGAGGTCACCGTGCTTGGCCTCGGCCGTCAGCGCACCGGGGTGATCGAATGCCAGCGGGTAGGTGAGCTTGGGCTTGACGGCCGCGCAGCTGCAGGGCCAGGGGCCGCAGTGCTGCAGCAGCTCG
>CABTAA010000267.1 GCA_902482615.1 uncultured Collinsella sp. | reverse complement strand
GCAGCGGTCAGCTTTGGTGAGCACCACCACCGGCTCGGCATCGCAGTCGAGCGCCAACACCAGCGAGCGCGCCACGCGGTCGAGCAGCACCTCACCGGCACCGAGCGCCTGCACGATTAGCACGCTATCCACGTTGGAGCAGAGCACCTGACGCTCTCCGCGGGCACGGCCGCGCCAACGCTCAAAGCTCGTACGGCGCGGCAGAACGCACTCAATCACGCCCATATCGTGCCCGGGAGCGCGGCGCACCGCCACACGGTCGCCCACGGCGGGCAGCAGCACCTCGTCCTCGCCGCGCGACTTGGCAAACCCCACGGCATGCTCGGCACGAAAGGTATCGTCGGCCGTCGCCACCAGCGGAAACCCACGATCTAAGCGCACCACGGCGCCAAGCTGCATCTGCTCGGGCTCCTCGGCATGTGCGCAAAAATCATCAAAGGCAGTCTGCTGGGCTTCATCGACCGGCAGGTCATCAAACGCCGGAACGTCCCGCAGCGCGTCGAGTCCCGGCACGCTCGCCAGCAGTTCCTCGGCAGACGCGGGGGCCTCGGTCGCAAGCTTCCGACGACGATCGCGCTTAGCCCGCGCCCCCGTCGTCTTTTTCTTCGCTTTAGCCTTAGCCTTGCCCACAAGCGCCTCCCAGCACCATAAATCACAACTGAGCAGGTATTTTAAATCAAAAAGAGCTGGCCGGGCAAAGCCCGACCAGCTCACAAACTTTCCCTCAGCCCTTTATCATCCGCGCGGGAGAAAAGCCAGCAAGGATACCGCAGGGCCCGCCCGCCGGGAGGGGTTTCCTAAGGGCACATCCCGCAGCCGCAAAGCGGCGAGGACGTGCCCGTGGAAACCCCGCAGGCGGTCGGGCCCGGACAGGAACGTTACTCTTTTTCGACCGCGCGCATGATCGCCTTGTAGATCTCCATCAGCGGGATGATCAGGAAGGCAAGGCCCAGCGCGGCGACAACGCCCTTGAGCTCAAGCGTCACAGGGCCAAAGAACATCTCGGCAAGCGTCGGCTGAACGGTCACGATAACCGTCAGTACCAGCGCCAGCGCGGCCGAAGCCCACAGCCACTTGTTCTGCTTCTTCATGCTAAACAGCGACGCACGACGGCTGCGCATATTGAAGCAGTGGAAGATCTCGACCATGTTGAGCGTGATGAAGGCCATCATCACGCCTTCCTCGTCGGCATTGCCGGCGATCATATCGGCGATGTGGATGTAGCCCATGTCAAAGTACACGCCCACAAAGAAGCTCGCCAGCACCAGCACGGTGATGATCAGGCCCTGGACCACGCAGTCCAGACCCATATGTCCGGCAAAGACGCCGTCCTTGGCGTTGCGCGGCTTGCGCTTCATGATGTCGCCCTCGGCATCCTCCATGCCCAGCGCGAGCGCGGGGAAGCAGTCGGTGACCAGGTTCACCCACAGCAGCTGCACCGGCTGGAAGATGGTAAAGCCGATGAGCGTGGCGATAAACACCGAGAACACCTCGGCAAGGTTAGCCGAAAGCAGGAACTGGATAACCTTACGGATGTTGTCGTAGATGCGGCGACCCTCTTCGCAAGCACCGATGATGGTGGCGAAGTTGTCGTCGGCGAGCACCATGTCGGCAACGTTCTTGGTAACGTCGGTGCCGGTGATGCCCATGCCCACGCCGATGTCGGCGCGCTTGATGGACGGGGCGTCGTTGACGCCGTCGCCCGTCATGGCCACGATCTGATCGCGCGACTTCCAAGCCTCGACGATGCGGGTCTTGTGCTCGGGCTGGACGCGAGCGTACACGCCGTAGTCCTCGATGTGCGCGTCGAGCTCCTCGTCGCTCATGCGATCGAGATCGGCACCGGTGATGGCATGGCTGCGATCGGTGACGATTCCCAGCTGCTTGGCAATGGCCACGGCGGTGTCGATATGGTCGCCCGTGATCATGACGGTGTGAATACCGGCATCATGGGCCTCGCGGATGGCGTCGGCGACCTCGGGGCGGACAGGGTCAATCATGCCGGACAGGCCGCAGAAGACCAGGTCGTGCTCGAGCGCAGCGGGGCTGCAGTCGCTCGGGACCTCAGTGTAGGTGCGGCTTGC
>CABTAA010000266.1 GCA_902482615.1 uncultured Collinsella sp. | reverse complement strand
GCATCATCACCACGGCCATTAAGGGCGAGCTCATCGAGCAGGACGAGGCCGCAGCCATGTTTGACTCGATGCGCACCCTCAACGAGGCCCCGATTCGTCTGGCCGAGGGGCTCGAGCTTCACGGCTGCACCGACATTACGGGCTTTGGCCTGATCGGGCATGCGTGCGAGATGGCCGAGGGCTCGGGCGTGCAGATTGAGCTTTCGTCGGGGGCGGTGCCGCTCTTTGATCAAGTGCTCGACATGGCGCGTCTGGGCATTATCCCCGGGGGCTCCTACCGCAACCAGGACTTCTTTGGCCCGCGCGTGGCTGCCGACGAGGACCTGGAGCCGGGCATGCTGGATGCGCTGTACGATCCGCAGACTTCGGGTGGTTTGCTTATTGCGGCGTCCGCGAGGGATGTGGACGAGCTTGCGCGTCGCCTGGATGCCGAGGGGCGCATCGCGGCCGTTGTCGGGCGCGTGTGCGAGGCGGAGCCGGGCGGTCCTGCCGTCCGCGTTGTCCGTTAACGACACGTTTATTGAGCTATGTACCGTTCTAAAACGATTTATTCGAAAGGAAAAACTATGTCTACCAAGATTGAAGTCAATGCCATGGGCGATGCCTGCCCGCTGCCCGTTGTCAAGACGCTCAAAGCCCTGAAGCAGCTCGATGGCGAGGGCGCCGTGGTGACCTCGGTCGATAACGAGACCGCCGTCAAGAACATCTCCAAGATGGCGCAGGAGAAGGGCTGCACGGCCTCGTTCGAGAAGGTTTCTGACGCCGAGTGGCACGTGACAGTGGCGACCTCTGGCGCCGTTGCTGTGGCTGATCCCGAGCAGGATGGCGCTGCCTTCTGTGATGCTAGCGCCGGCAAGGGCAAGCTGGTCGTATCCGTCTACACCGACTGCATGGGCCGCGGCGACGACGAGCTGGGCCACAAGCTCATGAAGGCCTTCATCTTTGCCGTGACGCAGCAGGAGGAACTGCCCGCGACCATGCTGTTCTATAACGGCGGCGCCAAGCTCACCGTAGAGGGTTCGCCGGTGCTCGACGACCTGAAGGGCCTGGCCGAGCAGGGTGTTGAGATCCTTACCTGCGGCACCTGCCTCGACCACTATGGCATTAAAGACCAGCTCGCGGTGGGCGAGGTTACCAACATGTACGTGATCGTGGAGAAGATGGAGCAGGCCGTGCGCGTCGTGCGCCCGTAGCGTATTGGTTGGAGTTGCCATGAGGGAGAAGCGCCCGGCGCTTGTCATAACGTTTCCCACCACGGCGGCCGCCATGGGTTGCGAGTTCCTGTGCATCGAGCGCGGCCTTCCCGGGCGCACGATTCCCGTGCCCGGGGAGGTTGCCGCCGGCTGCGGCTTGGCGTGGAAGGCGCTGCCTTCGGATGAGGACCTGCTGCGCGGCGAGCTTGCCGCGGCGGGCGTCCCCACCGAGGGCTTTTCGGTGATCGACATGTGGGAGGTCGTGCGATGATCTACCTGGATAACGCGGCGACGACCATGCATAAGCCGCAGACGGTCATCGATGCCGTGACGCAGGCGATGTGCTCGCTCGGCAATGCCGGGCGCGGTGCCACGTCGGGCGCGCTCGACGCGGCACGCACGATTCACGGTTGCCGCACTAAGCTCGCGCGCCTGTTGGGCTGCCCGCGGGCTGACCATGTGTGCTTTACGCCCAACTCCACGGCGGCGCTCAACACCGCCATCAACGGGGTGGTGCGCCCCGGCGACCGCGTGGTCACGACGGTGCTCGAGCACAACTCGGTGCTACGTCCGCTCAACCGCCTGGCGGCAGAGCAGGGTGTTACCGTTGAGCATGCGGGCTGCGAAGCGAACGGCGTGCTCGACTATGACGAGCTCGAGCGGTTGGTCACGCCGGGCACGCGTGCCGTGGTGGTGACGCACGCCTCCAACGTGACCGGCAACGCGGTCGACATTGCGCGCGTAGCGGCCATGGCCCATGCAGCAGGTGCGCTTATGATTGTCGATGCCTCGCAGTCTGCCGGTACGGTGTGTGTCGATATGCAGGCCATGGGCCTTGACATAGTGTGCTTTACCGGCCATAAGGGGCTCATGGGTCCGCAGGGGACCGGCGGGCTGGCCGTGGCGGAGGGCATTG
>CABTAA010000265.1 GCA_902482615.1 uncultured Collinsella sp. | reverse complement strand
GACCACAGAAAAGCCTGCTGCGTGCGGATCGACCGCATCGGCGCCAATCGTGGGGTGCTCGAGCTGCAGAAATGAGGGCATGGTGCTGCCCTGGTCGGCAACCGGAGTCTCGCCGGGCACAAAGGTCGAGGCCGCCTCGGCGGCCTCCTCTTCCTCGGCATCAATATCGGCATCGGCGACGGCGTCTTTCATCGCTTTGACAGCATCCATCATGGAGTCCATGACGGCATCGAGCTCTTCTTCCGAAGACACCTCGATGGGGCCCGCTGCTTGCGGGGCGTCGTCCTGAGCGGGCGCATCGTCGTTTTGCTCATCGGCGTTTTCTGTTTCGGGGGTTTCCTCCGTAGCGCTTTCGTCCAAGATGGGGTCGTCGATGTCGATACTATCGCAGGTCACAGCGTCAGTATCTGCGGTGACGTCTGCGGAATCATCAATATGCTGTTGAGTCTGGGGGTCCAGCTCGTCTGTCATAGGCATGTGCTCCTCATCGTTGTTTGTCACCCTATGATAAAGTCTCGCGCCGACATCCCGCGCGCCGCAGCAAAGTTTCAAAACGTGTTCGATGGCTCGTTTGGCTGACAAAAATTCGGCCTCTTTATCCAGTTCGTGCTTGACATTCCCTTCGCCGAATGACGTTGTGCCGTTCGCCTGCTGCGGTCTTTATTTTTCACTTGAACCCGCTAAAGTTGCATTTCAGCTTTTGGCGCGTTTATTTTGGATGCGCGCAGTCGGCGGGCGTGCCCGTCGCGATTTTGAAAGGACTTCGTATGGGACTTTTCACTGGTAAGACCGTGATCGTCACCGGTGGCGGCAAGGCCACGCTTAAGGACGGCTCTGCTGGCTCCATCGGCTACGGCATCGATATCGCTTTTGCCAAGGAGGGCGCGAACCTCGTTATCACCGGTCGTAACGTTGCTAAGCTCGAGGCTGCCAAGGAGTCTCTTGAGGCTGAGTACGGCGTCAAAGTTCTGCCTGTTCAGGCCGATGTCTCCGCCGGCCAGGACAACGAGGCCGTCGTGCAGAACGTTATCGACAAGGCGATTGAGGAGTTCGGTCGCATCGACGCCGTCGTCAACAACGCTCAGGCCAGTGCCTCGGGCGTGACTATCGCCGACCACACTATGGACCAGTTTAACCTGGCCATTTATTCCGGTCTGTATGCCACTTATCTGTATATGCAGAAGGCCTATCCGCACCTGAAGGAGACCAAGGGCTCCGTGGTCAACTTTGCCTCGGGCGCCGGCCTGTTTGGCAACTACGGCCAGTGCAGCTACGCCGCTGCCAAGGAGGGCATCCGCGGCCTGACCCGCGTCGCCGCCAACGAGTGGGGCAAGGACGGCATCAATGTCAACATTGTGTGCCCGCTTGCCTGGACTGCTGCGCTTGAGAACTTCCAGGATGCCTATCCCGAGGCGTTCAAGGCTAACGTTCACATGCCGCCGGCGGGCCACTACGGCGACGTCGAGAAGGAGATCGGCCGCGTGGTCGTTCAGCTTTGCGGTCCCGACTTTAAGTATATGAACGGCGAGACCGTCACCCGCGAAAAGGCGCACGAGATCTCCCGCCGCGGCGTCAGCCGCGCCGTGATCGAGGTCAACGACCGCAAGGTCGTCGTCTTCTCCAACGGCATGGTCGACATCAAGGACTTCGTGTCCTTCGACTGCGCGCCTCTCGGCATCAACGAGAAGGTACGCTTTGCCGTGCTACGTGAGATCCTCGAGCAGAGCGAGGGGGAGGACGCCCTCCGGGAGGCGATCGCCTCCCGCCGCGACGAGCTCATCACCAAGCACATCATCAAGGACGACATCTTCGCCTCGATCAACTACCTGTGCGGGCTCGGCCACGCCATCGGTACGGTGGACGACATCGACCACCTGGGCAGCCGCCGCGTGCGCGCCGTGGGCGAACTCATGGCCAACCAGTGCCGCGTGGGCCTCGCCCGCACGGAACGCCTGGTGAAGGAACGTATGACCCTCATCGACCAGAACATTGAAGGCGTCACGCCCAGCAAGCTGATCAACCCGAAGGCGCTCAGCGCCGTCGTGCGCGAATTCTTCGGTTCTTCTCAGCTGTCTCAGTTTATGGATCAGAATAACCCGTTCTCGGAAATTACG
>CABTAA010000264.1 GCA_902482615.1 uncultured Collinsella sp. | reverse complement strand
GAAGCTCATTCCCTGCGGCGGCGGCGACCGCATCGCGGCCGAGCGCGAGCAGTGGAACGACGGCTCCAACACCCTGTGCGTCGAGCCCGGCAAGATCTGCGTCTACGCCCGCAACACCGTCACCAACGACGTGCTGTACAAGGAGGGCCTGGACCTTCTCGTCGTGCCCTCCGCCGAGCTCTCCCGCGGCCGCGGCGGCCCGCGCTGCATGAGCATGCCCTTCTGGCGCGAGGACCTCTAAGGTCTTCAAGGACCCGTACAGGTCATAATACATACATCTAGCTGCCATTAGATGTCTCCCATTGGGGCGGTGCGGGTTTTCGCACCGCCCCAATCTTGTATGAGGAACGTCAACACGATTGGATGACTGCTTTTGTAAGGAGCTTGGCCATGGACATCAAGACGATTGGCGTTGAGGAATGGCTCAACGTTTGGGAGAAGAGCGCCACGTGGGACATCGCCCAGTCGACGATCTCGTCGCTCACCATGGGCGAGCTGCGCGCGCTCGATGAACAGGACGGCGCCACGTTCTACGAGCGCCTGGACCGCGAGAAGATGAACTACGGCTGGATCGAGGGCTCGCCGGAGTTTAAGGCCGAGGTTGCCAAGCTGTATCGTCGGGAGGTCAATCCCGATCACATTCTGCAGACCAATGGCTGCACGGGCGCTAACCTCAACGCCATCATGGCTGTGGTCGAGCCCGGCGACCATGTTATCGCCGAGTGGCCCACCTACGCGCCGCTCTACGAGATTCCGCGCACGCTGGGCGCCGAGGTCGAGTATTGGGAGCTTCGCGAGGAACTCGGCTGGAAGCCCGATATCGAGGAACTCAAGCGCTTGGTGCGCCCCAACACCAAGCTTATCTGCATAAACAACGCATCGAATCCCATCGGTACGGTGCTCGATGCCGATATGCTCGGCCAGATTGCCGAGATCGCCCGTTCGGTGGGCGCCTACGTGCTGTGCGACGAGGTGTATCTGCCGCTCGAAAACACTGAGTCCTTTATGTCGATGGTCGACGTGTACGAGAGGGCCATTGTCACCAACTCGTTGTCGAAGACCTATTCGACACCTGCGGCCCGCGTGGGCTGGGTCCTGGCCGACAAAGAGGTGTCCAACCGCATCCGTACCTATCGCGATTACACCATGATCTGCGGCGGCGTGTTCAACGATGCTCTGGCGACCTATGTGCTTGAGCACAAGGATAAGATTCTCGAGCGCAATCGCAAGATCGTGTTTGGCAACCGCGATATCGCGCAGGCTTGGATCGATACGCAGCATCGCGTTTCCTGGACGGCCCCGCAGGGCGTGTCCACCTCGTTTATCCAGCTGGATATTCCCGAGGATGACGAGGAGTTCTGCAGGCGCCTGCTGTCCGAGAGGGGAGTGCTGCTGGTCCCCGGTAGCCGTTTTGAGCTTCCCTGCGGCGCACGCCTGGGCTACTGCGCGAGCGAGGACGTTCTGCGCGAGGGCCTGAGGCTTTTGGGCGAGGCACTGGCGGAGTTCGATCGCTAGGATTCCGATGGTCTTCGGGGGCCTTATCCAAATTAGCCGAAGATAATCGAAAACGGACCCGTTTCCCTAGTGAAGCGGGTCCGTTTTTCTATACCGAGAAGTCAAGTTGTTACAAATGGGGCCGTAAAGCGAGGCGGTATCCGCTGGGCCTTATACTGAGTTTCCGGTGAACGGTATCAAGCGTCTGGTAAACGGTAATTTATTTATCAGAAATGAATAGGACAAACTTTTTTCTGAATAAAAATGAAAATGGTTGAGACGCGGTGTGAACCGCTAATTCTATTCATAGCTTTATTGGAAATATGCAATTTGAGGATGGTTTAACAAAGTTTAGTTCCATTTGATTTTAGGATTAAAACGCGTTTAAGCACGTAAATACGCTTTATTAAGATGAAGTGTGCCATGCGTGAAGTATATGTGTATGCCGTTCACCCCCTATAAAAAACCGTTCGGGGGCAAGGTGGAAGTATGAGCTGATTTTGGATATAAATATGTCGTCAGCAATAACGCCTCACACGGAGGGGCGCTAACGAATCGGCCCTGACAAGGGCCCGAAAGAAAGGTAGGAGGCCATGACGAAAGGTCTGCACGTGCCTTCCGA
>CABTAA010000263.1 GCA_902482615.1 uncultured Collinsella sp. | reverse complement strand
TGGGCCTCGGCGACCTCGGCCTTTACCTCGGGAGCAGCCTCGGCTTCGGCGGCCTTCTTGGCAGCGTCGGTCGTGCGCTTGCGCGTGGTCGTTGCCTTGGCAGCAGTCGTCTTTGCTGCAGCAGCCTTGGTTGTCGTAGCCTTCTTGGCCGTCGTCTTACGAGTCGTAGTCTTCTTAGTTGCGGGCTTTGCAGCGGGCATGACCTCAGCCTCTGCCTCAGGAACAACCTCAGCCTTCACCTCAGGCTCGACCTTTGCGGGCTCAGCCTCAACCGGCTTCTCCTCGGCCTTGGGCTCCTCTGCGGCCACCGGCTCTGCAACAGCTTCAGGCTCGTCGACAACAGCCGCCGGCCTCTCAATCTCCGGGTGCATAAAGAAGTACAGGTCCAGATACTTGTCGGCCGAGCGCGTCCAGCTAAAGTCCTGGCTCATGGCCTGCGTGACCAGATGGTTCCATGCGTCGCGGTTATCCCAGAACAGACGCGCCGCGCGAAATACCGCATCGCCCATCTCGTCGCCGTTAAAGTTGCTAAACGAGAAGCCCGTGCCCTCGCCGGTAAACTCGTTGTACGGGATCACGGTGTCCTTAAGGCCGCCGGTCTCGCGCACGATGGGCAGCGTGCCGTAGCGCATGGCGATGATCTGCGACAGGCCGCAGGGTTCAAACTTCGAAGGCATCAGGAACATGTCGGCGGCAGCATACATGCGCTGCGACAGCGCCGGATCGAACTCGATGCGTGCGGCCATGGTGCCGGGGTACTTGTCCTGGAAGTAGCGCAGACCGTCCTCGTAGTCGCGGTCGCCGGTGCCCAACACCGCCACCTGCACGCCGCCGGCCAGGATGCGGTCGAGCGCGTACATGACCAGGTCCATGCCCTTCTGGCGCGTCAGGCGCGTGACCATGACCATAAGCGGACGGTCGTCGCGAACCTCGAGCCCCAGCTCCTCCTGCAGCTTGGCCTTGCACACGGCCTTGCCAGAACGGTCCTCGACGGTGTAGTTGGCGGCAATGCGCTTGTCGGTCGCCGGGTCAAAGCCCGCGACGTCGATGCCATTCAAAATGCCCTGCAGCGCGTACGAACGCTCGCGCAGCACGCCGTCCAGGCCCTCGCCAAACTCGGGCGTCTGGATCTCGTTGGCATAGGTGGGGCTCACCGTAGTGATGGCATCGACATAGCGCAGGGCGCCCAGCATGTAGTTGATGCTGCAGGCGTCGCAACGCAACTGCGAGGCGGCCGCCGGAATATGCGCCACACCCAGGATGTCCTCCATCACGGTGTCGCTAAACTGGCCCTGGAACGCCACGTTGTGGATCGAGAACACGGTCTTGACGCGGTCATACAGCGGCAGGCCCTGGTAGAACTCGCGCAAAAACACGGGCGCCAGCGCTGTCTGCCAGTCGTTGCAGTGCAGGATGTCGCACTCAAAGCCGGTCGGCAGGTGCTGCAGGCTCTCGGTGATGGCTTTGGAGAAGAACGCAAAGCGCTCGCCGTCGTCAAAAAAGCCGTACGGATAGTCGCGCGCAAAGTAGCGCTCGTTGTCGATGAACATATAGGTGACGCCGTCGTGCTCGAGCTTCTCGAGCCCGCAATACTCATTGCGCCAGCCCAGGCTCACGTAAAAGTCGGAGAAGTGCTCCATCTGCGCCTTGTACTCGTCCTTGATGGTGGCGTACTTGGGCACCATCACGATGACTTCGGCGCCGGCGCGCACAAGCGCCGCTGGCAGCGAACCCGCCACGTCGCCCAGGCCACCGGTCTTCACAAACGGCGCGCACTCGGCCGAGGCAAACACGATCTGCATCTTTTTGCTGGAATCAGCCATATTGTCTCCCATGTTGTTATTCGAGAATAGCCGCCAGGCGCGAACCGGGCGGCTATTCTACATGTTACGAGCGATGTTGCGGTGCCAACGTTAACGTACGATCGTGGTATCGGAAGTTAACGGAGCCTTGCCCAGCACCAGGATGTTCTCGGGCGTGCCGCGAAGCTCGGTGTTGGTGGGAACCACGTTGTTCTTGTCCAGGATGGCGTTCTCAACGCGGGCGCCGCTCTTTATGATGCAGCTCTGGTTGATGATCGAGTTGGTCACCGAGGCGCCCTCCTCAACAACAACGCCGCGC
>CABTAA010000262.1 GCA_902482615.1 uncultured Collinsella sp. | reverse complement strand
GGCCGCAGCGGCGCGCGCTTCGATCAATATGCCGTGGACATCGACATCATGGGCATGCCCGTCTTGCGTGCCGGCCTGCCCTGTGGTTTCGGCGAGGATGAGGCGCTGCGGCGCTTCGAGGCCGACGAGATCGTCATCGAGGTCTCGCTTGACACGGATGGCGATGCCGCAACGCGCGTGTGGACCTGCGACCTCACGCACGAGTACATCTCCATTAACGGCGACTATCGTTCCTAGACTCCCGATGTGCCGTGCGTCCCGCTGCAATCGCGGGCAACGAGGTACGGCGCGATAGCTACACGAAAGACGAGGCAGACTATGAAATTCGCACGCGATTGTCGTTCGAGCGAATCCAACGAAGTTACCGCGCAGCTGCTGTTCGAGGCGCTGCCGTGGATTAAGAACCTGACCGGTAAGACGGTCGTTATCAAGTACGGCGGTGCCGCCATGGTCGACGAGCAACTGCGCCGCGACGTGATGAGCGACATCGTCCTGCTCAAGATTATCGGCATGCGCCCTGTTATCGTGCACGGTGGCGGCAAGGCCATCAACGAGGCACTCAGCCACTACGACATCCCCGTCGAGTTTAAAAACGGCCAGCGCGTGACCACGCCTGCCACCATGGATATCGTGCGCGAGGTACTGGGCGGCAAGGTCAATCAGGAGCTGGTCGCGGCGCTCAACCACCACGGCAACCTGGCCGTGGGCGTGTCCGGCAGCGACGCCGGCACCCTTATCGCCGAGCCACTCGACCCAGAGCTCGGCCGCGTAGGCAAGGTCACGCACGTCAACACCGACTATATCGAGCGTTTGCTCGACAGCGAGTACATTCCCGTTATCGCCACGGTCGCGGCGGGGGAGGACGGTGGTTTCTTCAACATCAACGCCGATACCGCCGCCGGCGCCGTTGCGGCGGCGCTTCATGCGCACAAGGCGATTTTCTTGACCGACGTCGACGGCCTGTACAAGGACTTTAGCGACAAGGATTCGCTTATCTCCAACCTGACGCTCGACGAGGTCAATGAGATGCTCTATGGCGGCGAGGTCGACAAGGGCATGATCCCCAAGCTGCGTGCCGCCGTCGATGCGCTTACCGCTGGCGTGTTCCGAGCTCACATCATCAACGGCACGACGCCGCACTCGCTGCTGCTGGAGCTGCTGACCGATGCTGGCGTCGGTACCGTGATCCATTCCACCGAGACGGCCTACGAGTTCGATACGCATCCGCACCCGCTTTCGACGTTTGCGGCGCGCCTGGCCGAGAACCTCGACGAGGTCGAGAAGCTCCAGACGGTCTAGCTGACCCGCGGTCGTCGCGTCCCTGCACCCATAGCCCTGCGCCGTACGGCGCCCAACGAAAGGCATCTCATGTCACTTGCAACTCAACAATCGCTCGAATCCCATTACGTTATGCATACCTTTGGTCGCTCTCCGGTAGAGTTTGTCGAAGGCCACGGCATGAAGCTCACCGGCGATGACGGCCGTGAGTATCTTGATTTTCTTGCTGGTATTGGCGTGTGTAGCCTAGGCCACGGTAATCCTGCAGTGCTTTCGGCGCTCGAGGTGCAGACCAAAAAGCTCATGCATGTCTCCAATTACTTCTACATCGAGCAGCGTGGCCAGGTCGCGGCGCTGCTGTCCAAGCTTGCAAACGACGACGTAGATGGTGCGTGCGTGCTGGCCGATGCCATCGCCGCCGGCGATGAGACCACGGCCGCTGCGCTCGGTGCCCCGGCTGCGGACGAGCAGGTGTGGGAGACGTTCTTTGCCAATTCTGGTGCCGAAGCCAACGAGGGCTCGATGAAGCTCGCGCGTCTGTACGCCAAGCGTGCTGGTAACGGCGGCAACACCATCGTATGCATGCGCGGCGGTTTCCACGGCCGTACGCTCGAGACCATTGCGGCCACCATGCAGGATTGGCTACAGGATAGCTTCCGCCCGCTGCCGGGTGGCTTTGTGGCCTGCACGCCCAACGATGTCGATGAGCTGCGTGCAATCTTTAAGCAGCTGGGAAGCGAGATTTGCGCCGTCATGCTCGAGCCGATTCAGGGCGAGAGCGGTGTGCACCCCATGACCGAGGAGTTTATGGCGGCAGCGCGCGACTTGGCACACGAGGTGGGTGCCGTTCTTATCGCC
>CABTAA010000261.1 GCA_902482615.1 uncultured Collinsella sp. | reverse complement strand
ATGACACCGGTGCCGCCACAGGTGGGGCATGCGCCGCCGCTATTGAAAGCCACATCCTCGGCACTCGGCGCGTAGAACTCGCGGCCGCATGTCGGACACGTGAGCGACAGGCCCGCAGCTACGTTAAGGCTCGGCTCCACACGCGCCCCGCAATGCGGGCACACGTGATGGGCGCAACGGCTAAAGAGCAGACGCAGGCTGTTGTTGAGCTCGGTCATGGTACCAAAGGTCGAGCGCACGCCCGGCACGCTGGGGCGCTGATGCAATGCGAGCGCCGCCGGCACGTGCAGCACCTCGTCCACCTGGGCGTGTTCGGCCTGCGTCAGACGACGGCGGGTATAGGTGCTGAGCGCCTCAAGATAGCGACGCGAGCCCTCGGCATAAAGAACCCCCAGCGCCAGCGAACTCTTGCCCGAACCCGATACGCCGGCAATACCCACGAGCTTTCCCAGTGGAATATCGATATCGATGTCTTTGAGGTTGTGCACGCGCGCGCCACGCACCTCGACAGCCTGCGGGCTCATCTTCTGTTCCGTCACCTTTATCACCCTACTCATGCCATAAAACTCGATCGCGGATGTACTCGCCCAGCATGGGCACGGTAAACCGGACGAGACCGTATCCGGCAGCCCCGATGACGCGCTCGCGAATCAGGCTTGCGCGATATTTACTCGCCCAGCTCTGGGTGCGATCGCAGCGCTCAATGATATCCGCCATGCGCGTCGGTTTGCCCTCGTCAACCGCCATGGCCTCGATAAAGAGGCGCTGTGGACTGCGCAGCCCGTAATACAGGGGCGCGTCGACCGCTTCGTAGAACTCGGAGACGGCATCCGTATGGCCAGCCTCGACATCGCACCTTTCGGTGACCTGCGAGCCACGCCGGACGGCAGAGCGCCACATGTAATATCCCACCAGCTGAACCATATAGGGATGCCCCATGCTCTTGCGCGCCGCAAGGTCCGCCGTCCCCGCGTCCACATAAAGACCAGCGTCCTTGACCGTCTGGATATACGAATCGCGCACCTTGGGCAAGGATATCGCCCCCAGCGTACGCTGCTGGGCACGCCGTAAAAACGTTACGCTCGGCTCTTCGAGCAGATCGTCAACCATACTGGGTAAGCCGGCGAACACCAGCGCAAGGCCGCGCTGCTCGCTATCGGGCAAGCCCGTAGCATCCTGGTCTCCGAGCACCTGCTGATAGAGAACGGCAAGAGCCGCCAGTTCCTCGATAGACGCCGATTGTGCCTCGTCAATCGCAAACAGTATGCCCTTGCCTGGACCGAGCTTCTTGAGGCGCTCGTTGACCAGCCCTCGCAACGTTTCGCCCTTTGCCCGCGCCGCCTCGACCGACATCCGGCCAAACGACGGACCGAACTCCATTGACGTCACAACGGGCTTATTCGAGCGAAGCGCGTCGGCCAATCGGTCGCATAAGCCAAGCGAAGCGGAATCGGAGACAACCGCCCATCCGCGCTCATTGGCTAGACGTTGCAGCTCCCGTAGGAGAACCGTCTTGCCACAGCCGCGGTTTCCCGTAATGAGCATGAGCCTACCCGGTGCTCCGGCGCCGTTGTCGAGTCCTTCCTCGAAATCTTCGATGACCGACTCTCGACCGATGAGCATCGGAGGCCGCTTGCCTGCCGTGGGCTTAAAGGGATTTGGATTCATGTCGGCCTCCTCGGATTGGCAAACTCTGGCAATAGTTATACCAACTTATACCGAGTTATACCAATAGCATATGACAAAGGAGCTGTCCCTTTGTCACATGTGGCCGAAAAACTCGGCGTCTGCTGCTCGCCAGGGGCGGAAGGTGGCGGGATCGATCTTAACGTGCGCCGCGGCGGGCACGTCGTACCATTTGACCGTGTAACCGGCGCCGTGAGAGCAAAAGACCGAGTCGGGCGTGTTGGGCAGATCGGCCTCGGGCCCATAGGCGGCCGTCTCGATGACGCGCTCGGCATCATGACAAGGCGCATAGCCGGCGAACTCCAGGTACAGATGCCCGCGACCGCTCGTGTAGGCGGCCACCTCCAGCGCATAATCCTGCACCTCGGATGCCGGCACGCGACCCACAATCTTCGCCCGGTCTCCCGCCATCGTCGGCGGCTCGTACTCGGCACCCATGCGCGTGGCATCCGAGA
>CABTAA010000260.1 GCA_902482615.1 uncultured Collinsella sp. | reverse complement strand
CCTATTCGGTGAGCTCGGGGCCCTCGCCGGGCACATAGGCCTCGGCGCCCTCGACGCGGTTGATGCGGATGGTTCCAAAGATCTCATCCTGGCTCAACGTGAGCGAGCCGCGTTTGGCGAGCTCGAGCATGGCCAGGAAGGTGACGACGAGCTGTTCGGTGGTGGCGTCGCCGTCCAGCAGCTCGCGGAAGGTGCAGGTTTGGTGCGCCATGGTAAAGCGGTCGACCGAGGCCACGGTCAGGTCGAGCGGCACGCGATGCGGTGCCACGTGCTCGGCCTCCAGCAGGAAGGTCTGGCGCTTGCCGTCCAGGTCGGCACAGATGACGGCGAGGCCGCGCAGGGTGATGCCGGCCAGGTAGTCGGGCATGAGGCCCAAGAACTCGGGGTCGGGGCCGGCCACACGCGGGTGCATGCGGCTTTCGGCCTGCATGCGGGCACCGAGGGCCGCAGCCGCGCCTTTAAACTGTTTGTAGGCAATCAGGCGTTGGATCAGGACCTCGCGCAAGGAGTCGCCGTCGAGCGTGCTGAGCTCCTCGAGGTCTTCGTCGAACTCGTCATCGTCGTCATCGGCTTTGCGCGGGGCCTCCTGCGGCACCAGAGAGGCAGCCTTGATGTCCAAAAGGGTTGCCGCGACCAGCAAAAAGTCGCTCGCCACGTCCAGGTCCAGCGCCTCGATGCGCTCGGCCTCGGCAAGGTACTGCTCGGCCACCTCGCTGATGGAGATGGCGCCGATATCTACTTTTTGGCGGGTTACCAGCTGCAGCAGCAGGTCGAACGGTCCGCTGTAGACCTGCGTCGACACGCGATACGACATCTTCGACCTCCTTTGACGGCGCCTTCGCGGCGCGGTTTGGGTGCATGTTTCGACCGTTTTGTATGGTCGACCTGTTAGTTTACCTTAGATGCCGGCGATTGCGAAGTTGAGCAGCTGCTCGGCCAGCGGATACACGGTAACGTCGAAATAGCGGCCGATCGCATCGATGCCGGTCCACATGGGCAATAGGTACAGCACCAGGATGAGGATGGGCATGGCGTATTGCTGCAGACGGTAGTAGTTGGCGAGCGCCTTGCCTTTGAGAAACGGGACGACGATCGACGAGCCGTCGAGCGGCGGGATCGGGATGAGGTTGAAGAACGCGAGTGACAGGTTGACCACGATAAACGTGGCGCCGAAGTTCATGATCTGCGATGCCACGGCAAAGGACATGCTGGTGTAGAGGTTTCCGTACGTTGCGTGCATGAGGGCGGCCGCGAGGCACGCGAGTGCGATGTTCGACGCGGGGCCTGCCACGCTCACCAGGACCTCGTCGCGCTTGGGGTGCTTGAGGTTGTTGAGGTAGACGGGCACGGGCTTGGCGAAGGCGAACACCGGGCCGCCGGCGGCAAGCATGAGGAGCGGCAGGATGATGGTGCCAAACGGGTCGATATGGTTGAGCGGGTTGAGTGAGACGCGGCCGCGCGAACGGGCCGTCTTGTCGCCGAGAGCCCAGGCAGCGGCGGCGTGCGCACTCTCGTGGATGACGATGCCCACAATGACGGCGACGGCACTCGCGAGCAGGTTCATGAAGTAGCTGCTGGACATAACGATCCCCTAGCGGACGCGGCGCGAGGCGCGCGTGAGCAGGTAGTCGGCAACAAACAGGATGACGGCCACGATGGCGTAATCCAGGCGGAACACGCCGCCAAAGGGCGATGTGATGACGCCGTAGCCGGCGATGGCGCTCGGCAGCGCGCGAGATAGCTCAACGACAAAGCCCACGATCTGCAGCTTGGCGGTGAGGCCGCTAAAGCACAGCAGCACGGTCATCGCACTCATAAAAATGCCGCAGATGCGACAGGCGATGGCGATGATGCTCATCGCCACGGCAGTGGCCTTACGAGAGTTCACGCGCGGTCTCCTCTTCGATCTGGGTGGAAAGCTCCAGCCATTCGTCCTCGAGCTTTGGCAGCTCTTGCTTAAGGCCGTTATATTCCCCCAGCGCGGCGTTGAACTTATCCTGATCGGCATAAAGCTCTTCACTTGCCATCAATTCCATAAGCTCGTCATAGCGGGCGCGCTTTTTGTCGAGCTCTGTCTCAATCTTCTTAAGCTGGTTGCGCACGCCCTTGAGCTTCTTGTTGAGCGCAGCGCGGGCCTGGGCCTCGGCGCGCTT
>CABTAA010000259.1 GCA_902482615.1 uncultured Collinsella sp. | reverse complement strand
GGCTGGCGCCTGGGCTACACCAGCGCCCCTGCCGAGATCACCGAGCGCATCAAGAAGGTCCACGACTTTCTCACCGTGGGTGCCGCCGCTCCCCTGCAGGAAGCCGTTGTCACCGCCCTCAACTTCGACGACAGCTATTACGATGAGGTCCTCGACCTCTACACCGCCAAACGCGACCTGTTCTGCCAGGGGCTCGATAGCATCGGTCTTGAGCATAACGTGCCGCAGGGCGCCTACTACGTCATGATGGACATCTCTGAGTTTGGCTATGACAGCGACCTCGAATTCTGCGAGGACCTCGCATCCAAGGTGGGCGTGGGCGCCGTGCCCGGCTCGAGCTTCTTCCGCGAGCCCGTCAACCATCTGATTCGTTTCCACTTTGCCAAGCGGGACGAGACGCTTAACGCTGCACTGGAGAACCTCAAGTCGCTACGTGATAAAATCAAGCCGCGCGGGTAAGGACGGCCCTGCAACTAAAGCAACCAAAGAAGCCCCGCACCGCCCGCCACGTTGCGAGGCTTCTTTTTATAGCGCTTTCTTAAATGGTTTAGAGCCCTATACTTTAGTCACGGAGCAACTCGTCCCAGAGAGAGGAATACTATGGCAGAACAGCAGCTTATCGGAGCGCTCGAGGCCGGCGGCACCAAGATGGTGTGCGCCACGGGTTATGCGGACGGCACGGTCCTGGAGCGTGAGCAGATCGCGACCACGACCCCGCAGGAGACCGTTGAGGCCGTCAATGCATGGTTTGCCGACAAGGGCATCGCCGCACTGGGCATCGGCGCCTTTGGCCCCACCGCAGTCAACCCCGCTTCGCCCCAATACGGCAAGATCCTGGAGACGCCCAAAACGGCATGGCGCTACTTTGATCTGCTGGGCACTATCCAAAACGAGCTCAATATCCCCTGCGGCTACGATACCGACGTCAACGTCGCCTGCCTGGGCGAGGTCACCTTTGGTTGCGCCCAGGGCCTCACGGACGTGGTCTACCTGACCATCGGTACCGGCGTGGGCGCCGGCGTGCTCTCGGGCGGCCAGCTCGTGCACGGCATGATGCACCCCGAGGCTGGCCACATCCTGGTCACGCGCGACCCGCGCGACACCATCGGCGAGCATAGCGCCTGCCCCTTCCACGACAATTGCCTCGAGGGTCTCATCGCAGGTCCCGGCGTTAAAAAGCGCTGGGATGGCAAGAGCGCCGGAGACATGGCCGATGACCCGAAGGCCATGGACCTGCTTGCCGGTTATCTGGCACAGGCACTCATGACCTACACGCTGTGCTACGCGCCGCAAAAGATCATCATCGGTGGCGGCGTGGCCGACTACACCCCCATCGTGCCGCTCGCACGCAAAAAGTGTGCCGAAATGCTCAACGGCTATATCGTCACGCCCGAGGTCAACGACATCGATACCTACATTGTCAACAACAGCCTCGAGGGCAAGCAGGGCATTATGGGCTGCCTGGCCCTGGGCGCACAGGCGCTTCAGTAACAGACGCACCCACGGGGCGTGGCGCGCCCAGCAAATCCAACCTACGGAACGACGCCTCCACGCCTCATATAAGCCCTCAAATAAAAAAGGCCGCCTAGGACCAAACAATACGTCCTAGGCGGCCTTTTTGGCGCACATCAGCGACCGTAAGAGATATCGGAGCACAACGCCCGTTGCCGCTCCACAGCAGTCGATCATCACATCGGTGATCATGCCGGCGCGTCCCGGCACAAAGAGCTGAATCGTCTCGTCGATCGAGGGAATCAGCAGCAGGAACACCGCCGTGGGCAGCAGCACGTCAAAGGTGCGCCGGCCCTCAAAATCAAAGGCGTGCGTTGCCAGGATGCCGAGCACCATATACTCGGTAAAATGCGCGCACTTGCGAACAACAAAGTTGGTCACCCATTCATATGGAAGTCCCACGCCGTGCAGGAAACCGCGGATAGCTTCCATGACCGTTAGGCTCAGCGAGCCCGACCCCGAGCCGGGAACCAGCGAATTGCCCCAGATCAAGAGCGCCATCAGGCAGGTTACAACCGCCCATTTTCGATTGATCTTAACCATGCAGAAGTTATGCCTCCGCGCGGAGCGGCGCGAAGCTGGCGGTACCGCCCTCGATAACGCTCAGATAAGCACGGCCCGTACGCTTGGCGGTAGAGGACTGCAGGCGCTC
>CABTAA010000258.1 GCA_902482615.1 uncultured Collinsella sp. | reverse complement strand
CCTTGCCGGCGGGTACGCCATCGACGGCGGCCAGACGCCCGAGGACGACATCATCGAGGTCAAGCGCGAGCGTCCGCCGCGCCTGGTGTTGGTCGATGCCGCCGACATGGCGCTGCCCGTCGGTGCCATCCGCCTGCTCGATAAGACCGACGTCGCGCGCAAGTCGATGTTCACCACGCATTCGCTTCCCTTGTCGATTCTGATCGAAGAGATTGAGCAATCGTGCGAAGATATCGTCTTCATAGGGATTCAGCCGGGCGATACGGAGTTCTATAACCCCATGTCCCCGGAGGTCTTTGAGGCCGTCGACGCCGTGTACGACGCCGTGGCCGCCAACGACTTTTCCCACTTTGTCCGCTTGGGGCAGGAGCTATAGCAGCGCTTGCCTCTGCTGAATAGGAAAGAAGTGATTGACATGGCAGATTCCAAGGTGGAGTACCCCGCTCCCGATTGCCTGGCGCCCGCCGCGATTGAGTCCAAGACCGAGACTGCCGGCGTGACCAAGGCTAACCTGCCGGTCGCTAAGGCCTTTCTGTTGGCAATGTTCGCCGGTGCGTTTATCGCCTTCGGCGGCCTGTTCTTTACGGTGTTTTTGAGCGACAGCACGCTGGGCTGGGGTGCCCAGCGTGTCGTGGGCGGCCTGTGCTTTTGCCTGGGCCTGATGCTGGTGCTGGTGTGCGGCGCCGAGCTGTTTACCGGAAATTCGCTTATGGTCTGCGCACTCAAGAGCAAAAAGATCACTCTGGCCCAGATGCTCAAGGCCTGGGTCGTCGTGTGGGTCGGCAATTTTGTCGGTGCCCTGTTCATCGTCTTTTTGGTGTACATGGCCGGCATCTATAAGCTTAACGGCGAGGCGGTCGCCAATTCCATGGTGAGCGTCGCCGCCGGCAAGGTGACGATCGACTGGGTGACGATCTTCTTCCGCGGCATCCTATGCAACATCTTTGTGTGCCTGGCCGTGTGGATCGGTACCGCCGGCAAGACCGTGGTCGATAAGGTCGTTGGCATTCTGCTGCCCATCGCAGCCTTTGTGGCCTGCGGTTTTGAGCACTGCGTTGCCAACATGTACTTTTTGCCCATGGGCGCCGTGATGCACGCGTGCGGCTATGGTGCCGATGTTGCCGGTGCCGATGCGCTCAACGTCGCGGGCATTGCGTTTAACCTGTCCGCCGCCACGCTGGGCAACATCGTGGGCGGCGCGGTTCTGGTCGCGCTCGGCTACTGGTTTATCTACGCCAAGAAGTCCGAGGCGTAAAGTACCGTCTGTTTGACGTTGGGCCTCCCGCGGGGCGTTGCCGTGCGGGAGGCTTTTTGGGTCTGGGGCTCGTTGCCGGGCTGTTGGCCTGTTGTGTTTGGCTGATGAAAGGGGTAATCGAGATGGCATCTGCTGTGAAGCGTGACGGTCGCTCCGTGGTGACAACATGCGGGGGATGCTATGCCGATTGTGCCTTTGCGGCACGCGTTGAGGACGGTCGCGTGGTGGCCGAGTTGCCGGTTGCGGGGCATCCGTGCGCGGCGCGAGCCCTGTGTGCCCGCGGGCGGCATCGCCTGTCTATGCCGTTTGACGAGCGCGACCGGATTTTGCACCCCATGCGCCGACGAGCTGATGGCTCGGGGTTCGATGTGATTTCGTGGGACGAGGCGTTTGCGCAGATCGCTGCGCGCCTTGGGGGGATTGTTGACGGGTATGGTCCGCGCGCGCTGGGCATGACACTCGGCGTGCCCTCGTTCGACCGCTACTGGGCCTATCGCCTTATGCATGCGCTGGGCTCGCCCAACGTATACGGTGCCGACGGTGCCTGCGAGGTAAGCCGTCTCACCGGCTGGGAGCACAGCCTGGGCTACAGCCCCGCCTCCGACCTGGCGCATACCGATTGCATCATGTATTTGGGGCGTTCCATTGTCGATTCGTCGACGATGGGGGCCGTCGATGCGATCAACGTTGCGCGCCGGCGCGGGGCGAAGATCATCGTGGTCGACCCCCGCCGCAGCGGTTCGGCCGCTATTGCCGATTGCTGGCTCCGCGTGCGTCCGGGCTGTGACCTGGCGCTGCTGCTGGGCATTGTCCACGTGTTGATTGCCGAGGACCTGTACGACCACGAGTTCGTGGACCGCTATACCACGGGTTTTGACGAGTTGGCGCAGGCGGCCCGTGCTTGGACGCC
>CABTAA010000257.1 GCA_902482615.1 uncultured Collinsella sp. | reverse complement strand
CAACGTGATCAGTGGCGACGACCCGCGTACGGTGTCGTCGATCGCGCGCGTGGTGGGCGTGCCGGGGGCGGACGCTTATGTGGACGCCACGACGCTCGATACGCCGGCCAAGCTCGATGCCGCAGTGGACCGCTACCATGTCTTTGGCCGTGTGACCCCGCAGCAGAAGCGCGAGCTCGTGCAGGCGCTCAAGCGCCGCGAGCACACCGTGGCCATGACGGGCGACGGCGTCAACGACGTGCTGGCGCTCAAGGAGGCCGACTGCTCCGTGGCCATGGCGGCCGGCTCCGATGCCGCGCGCAACGTGGCCGAGATCGTACTCGTCGACAACGATTTTGCCTCGATGCCCGCCGTGGTGGCCGAGGGCCGTCGCTCCATCAACAACCTGCAGCGCTCGGCGTCGCTGAACGACCCGTCCCATGGCACGCCGGCAACGGGAAGCATATGCGTGGTGGTGCAGAGGAGCACGCGGCCGCCAGCGCGCATGAGCTCAAGACCCAGCGTTTTGAGCAACGTCGACTTGCCGCCGCTGCCGATAATCGCGGTAATGCCCGGCTCGATCCTGAGCGCCGAGGCAAGATTGCCGCTAACCGTTTCCATCTGTTCACCGCCGTATAATACTGTGATAATAAATAATCATCAGAGTAGCGGTCGAACCGCTTTTGCTCTGCTCAAACCGTAGCACAGGGAGGTGCCCCGGGAATGCTCGTTTATGTTCGCGGCGCCGGCGATATCGCCACGGGTGTCGCCGCTCGCTTGGTGCGTGCCGGCGTGTCGGTCGTTATGGCCGATATCGCGGTTCCCACGTGCATCCGCCGCACAATCAGTTTTTGCGAGGCCATTCGCTTGGGCGAGGTCCAGGTCGAGGGCATTCGCGCTCGCTTGGCGCAGACGCCGGCAGAGGCGCTCGAGATTACCCAAGCGGGGGATGTCGCCGTGGTGGTGGACCCTCAGGCCAAGATGCTCGATGAGCTTAAACCCGCGGCTGTGGTCGACGCGATTTTGGCCAAGCGCAACCTGGGCACCACGCGCGACATGGCGCCTACCGTCATCGCCGTGGGGCCGGGCTTTACCGCGCCGGTCGATTGCGACGCCGTGGTCGAGACCATGCGCGGGCATTTCCTGGGCCGTGTCATTACCCAAGGTTCACCCCAGCCCAACACGGGCGTGCCGGGCATTATCGCTGGCTATGGCAAAGAGCGTGTTATCCACAGCCCCGCCGCCGGCGTGTTTCGGTCCGACCGCGCAATCGGCGACATCGTGCGCGCCGGAGACGTGATTGGCTACGCGGGCGATACGCCCATGCGCACGCAGATCGATGGCTGTCTGCGCGGGCTTTTGGCGAACGGCGTGCAGGTGACCGAGGGCTTTAAATGCGCCGATGTCGATCCGCGCGGCGATGCCAGCTATATCAACTACATTTCGGACAAGGCGACGTCGGTCGGCGGCGGCGTGCTCGAGGCACTCGCTATGCTCACCGATATCTTTAGAGGATAGAAGGCGGCAATGGAAAAGCTCGATGTTGTGAATGCGGCGCTTGTCGCCCTGCGTGCTGGCGAGACGTGCGAGCTCGTGGTCGTGGTCGGCACGGCGGGGTCGTCGCCGCGCGGCGTGGGCGCCTGGATGGCCGTCTTTGCCGACGGTAGCCAGGCGGGCACCATCGGCGGCGGCAAGATCGAGCTCTTTGCGCTGGACGAGGCGCGCGAACTCCTGAGCGCGGGACAGTCGCGTCTGGTCCGCTACACCATGGGCGGCGAGAACTCCGATACCGGCATGATCTGCGGCGGAGCCATCTGCCTGTGCTATCTGCATCTGGATGCGACCAAGGCACCGTTGTTCCAGGAAATTGCCGACGCCTTGGCGTATCGACGTATCGGCGACTTCGTCATCGACTTTGAACCGTTTGTCATTCAGGCCCTGGAGGGCGATGTGGTCGAGCACCATGGCGAGGCATCGCGCCATACCATTGCGGGCTGCCCCGGGCTTTCACTGGTGGAGGAGGGGAGTAAGGTCACCTACACCAATGCCGCCTCCGAGATTCCTCCCGCGCACATCGAGACGCTCTGCCCCGAGGGCCTGACCTACATCTTTGGCTGCGGACACGTGGGCGCCGCGACGGCGCGCGTGCTCACGGCGGCGGGCTTTGCCGTCGTGGCCTGCGATGACCGCCCCGGCACGCTGACGCCCGAATGGGTGGCCGGTGTC
>CABTAA010000256.1 GCA_902482615.1 uncultured Collinsella sp. | reverse complement strand
AAGCTGACCGCTGCGATGCCGAGGAGCTCGAGCGCGATCTGGACCGCGTGCGCCGCCTGGTGGGTCCGGACGTGCGCGTGATCGTGACGTCCTCTGCCGAGGGCCGCGGCCTGGACGAGGTCCGTGTCTGCGTGCCTGCCGGGAGCTGCGCCATGATTCTGGGCGAGTCGGGTGCCGGCAAGTCGACGCTGCTCAATGCACTGCTGGGCCACGATACGTTGGCGACCGGCGGTGTGCGCGAACGCGACGACCAGGGCCGTCACACTACCGTCGCGCGCGTGATGGTGGCGCTGCCGGGCGACGCCGGTGTGATCGCCGATGCCCCGGGCCTGCGCAGCCTACCGCTCGTGGGTCACGAGCGGGGTCTGGCGCGCGCCTTCCCCGAGATTGTCGAGGCATCGCGCGCGTGCCGGTTTGGCGATTGCACACATACCCATGAGCCGGGTTGCGCCGTTCGCGAGGCCGAGGACGCCGGGCAGATTGACAGTCTGCGTCTGGAAACGTTCCAAAACTTGGCGTCATCCATGCGCGTGAGTGCTCAAATGCTCGATCCCGATGTCCATCTGTAATTGATTTTTCCTATGACAGCCGTCTCCCAACTGTTCGGGAGACGGCTTTTTTGCTGCGAAAAAGCCTCGAAACATGCAGTTTGCTGACGTGCTGACCAAAACCTTGCCACGAGCTTGACGGGCTGGTTAGTTTTTGGTCAGCGATTGGTTTGACATCGAAAACCAAGATCGCGATTGCGCCGCTTTGCACTCTGACCACCCAGACAATGGTGGTACGGGCATTCGCCCGGCACTGCCATGAGAGGAGCGGCCGTGAACAAGAGCAAGCGCATCGCCATCAGTCTGGTCGCGGGCGTGCTCGCTGCTCTGCTCTGCATGGTTTACGGCTCGTCGATCCGCTCGCAAGCCGAACAGGTCCAGGCTGAGACCTTGGCCAAGTACGGTGGCGATCGCGTCGAGGCATGCGTCGCGGCGCGCGATATCGATGTGGGCGAGACCCTCGATGAGACCAATGTCATAACCCAGGAATGGCTGACGAGCCTGTTGCCGCGTGACGCGGCGACCGAGCTGCGCCAGGTGCGCGGCGACGTGACGACTTCGCGTATTCCCAAAAACGCCGTGATCTGCAATGTCTACACCAAGGCCGAGAGCCACAAGCTCGAGGTGCCTAAGGGCAAGGTTGCCGTTTCGGTGGCGGTCGATGCCGAGCACTCGGTCGGCGGTGCTACGGGCGTGGGCAGCTACGTGGATGTGTATGTGCAAAAAGACGGCGTAACCGATCGGCTGTGCGGCGCGTACGTGATCGATACCAGTGAGGATTCCGGTGCCACGCGCGAGGGCAAGATCGAATGGGTGACGCTGGCGGCTGACCCCGAAGACGTCAAGGAACTGCTGGGGGCATCGGGCAAGGGAACGGTCAGCTTGACGATTCCCGCCACGGCGCGCGGCAAAAAGAGCGGAGGCGACGAGTGATGAAGGCGATCTGGCTTGCGTGCTGCGCGTGCGGCGATTACGGGCTGTTGCAGCGGGAAGTCGAGGGCCGTGACGCGGGTGCACAGGTGCTTCGCGTGGGTGACCTGGACGGGCTGGTTTCCATGGCGCGGGCGTTTCCGTCGCGCCGCGGAGCAGCCATCATCGCGGCGTCTCTGTTTGATACCGAAGATGTGCGCAAGACTGTTGCGCGCCTGACGGCCGAAGGCCGCGTGAGTCGCGTGGTCGTGTTGATAGAAGCACTCGATCCGTCGGATATCGAGGGGCTGTTTCGCGCAGGGGCGACCGAGGTCATCGCTGCGCACAGTATATGCGGCAACGGGTGCGCGGGCGAGGGAGCGGTTGATTCCGATCGGCGCATGACGATTGAGCCCGATGCTTTTGTTGATAGGGAACCCGGGGCGCCTCGCGCTACAAGAGGCCCGCGTGTTGATGATTATGGAAAAGCGGAAGCCGAGCATGGTCGGCGCCCCCGGAACCCCCTTGTATACGATGACGCTGGAGGGCCGGCGCAGCATGCTGGCGATTCCCCGGCTGTAGATATGGGATACGTGCACGGCGTGAATCTGGTGGATGAACTCGACGAAGTTGAGGGCTTTGCCGGGTGCGGCGAGTTGTCGCTGATGCAGCATGAGCAGATTGCGCAGAACGAGCCTGCCTCGCAGACCGAACAAGCTGCCATGCCGGCCTGGACGCAGCGAGATCGGAAGAGCACACGT
>CABTAA010000255.1 GCA_902482615.1 uncultured Collinsella sp. | reverse complement strand
TATGCCGCCCTCTTTTCATGCCAATTTGTTCGCTCTGGCCACCGCTCGCTGCTGCTGCCATGACATCGGCGACTCCCTGATTGGTGCATTGGGGCCGGGTTACTTTGCAGCAACATGGTGCAGACCAACCTGACTCCATTGCTCCAAATCCGCTGGGGCGGGCCTGACGGTGGCGCACGGAGTCGTGGTGTGATTTGCGTCGGTGTCCGCGCGGCTCGGTATACTGGTACGGCTCAAACTATGGCGCCGCCCGCAGGCGCGCCGTCCGTCAGATGAGGAGTCGCCCATGACCCAGCCCTTGCCCTGGGAAAAGAACGCCGCGGTGCCCGTGCCGCCCGCGCCGGAACCCGTGCCGCTCGATGCATATGTTGCCCCTGCAGTGCCGGAGCCCGAGCTCGTCCCGCTCGACATCTACGACGCTCCCGCGCCGGCGTCTAAGCCCGCCCTGCCGATCGGTCGACATCGACAGCCTTAATTCCGCTCAGCGCGAGGCGGTCCTGACCACCGAGGGCCCGCTGCTGGTGCTCGCCGGCGCCGGCTCGGGCAAGACTCGCGTCTTGACCTTTCGCATCGCACATATGCTCGGCGACCTGGGCGTTAAGCCCTGGCAGATCCTTGCCATCACGTTTACCAACAAGGCCGCGGCCGAGATGCGTGAGCGTCTGGCGGCACTCATTCCCAGCGGCACCCGTGGCATGTGGGTATGCACCTTCCATGCCATGTGCGTGCGTATGCTGCGCGAGGACGCCGACCTGCTGGGATACACCGGTCAGTTCACCATCTACGATGACGATGACTCAAAGCGCATGGTGCGCGACATTATGCAGGCGCTCGGTATCGAGCAAAAGCAGTTCCCCATCAACATGATCCGCAGCAAGATCAGCTCGGCCAAAAACGCCATGATCGGCCCCGAGGATATGCTCAAGAGCGCCGATAGCCCCAACGACAAAAAGGCCGCGCAGGTCTACCTGGAGCTGGAACGCCGCCTGCGCGCCGCTAACGCGATGGACTTCGACGACCTGCTCGTGCGCACGCTCGAGCTGCTGCGCACCCGCCCCGAGGTGCTCGACAAGTACCAGGAGCGCTTCCGCTACATTAGCGTCGACGAGTATCAGGACACCAACCACGTCCAGTACGAGATCGCCAACCTGCTGGCCGCCAAGTACCAAAACCTCATGGTCGTGGGCGACGACGACCAGTCCATTTATAGCTGGCGTGGCGCCGACATCACCAATATCCTGGACTTTGAGAAGGACTTTAAAAACTGCAAGACCGTCAAGCTAGAGCAGAACTACCGCTCCACGGGTCATATCCTGAGCGCCGCCAACGCCGTGGTGCGCCACAACTCGCAGCGCAAGGACAAGCGTCTGTTTACGGCCGAGGGCGATGGCGAGAAGATTCAGGCCTTCCAGGCAAGCGACGAGCGCGACGAGGGCCGCTGGATTGCCGGCGAGATCGAAAAACTACATGCCAAAGGCACGAGCTACGACGATATCGCCGTGTTCTACCGCACCAACGCCCAGTCGCGTATCCTCGAAGATATGTTCCTGCGCGCAGGCGTGCCCTACAAGATCGTGGGCGGCACGCGATTCTTCGACCGTGCCGAGATCCGCGACGTCATGGCCTACCTTAAGATGATCGTGAACCCGGCAGACGAGATGAGCGTCAAGCGCGTCATCAACACGCCGCGTCGCGGCATCGGCTCCACCTCGATCCAAAAGATTGAGCAGCTGGCGCGCGACAACCGTTGCTCGTTCTTCCAGGCCTGCGAGATCGCAACAGCCGAGACGGGCATGTTTAGCGCCAAGGTGCGCAATGGCCTGTCGAGCTTTGTCTCGCTAGTGCGCGAGGGTCGCCGCATGGACGGCGAACTCAAGGACGTCGTCGAGATGATCGTCGATAAGACGGGCCTGCTGCAGGCTTTCCGCGCCGAGGGTACCATGGAGTCCGAGAGCCGCGCCGAGAACATCCAGGAATTCCTGGGCGTCGCTGCCGAATTTGAGGAGACGCACGAGGACATCGAAGGTACGCTCGAGAGCTTGGAAGAGCTGCGCGCTGCCGGTGTTGCCGATGTGCCTGTCAGCGCCGAGCCCGAGCCCGTCGTGGTGAGCGCGCCTGCGCCCGAACCGGGGCCGTCTGCCCCGGTATCCTCGTTTGAGGCGCTCGTTGGCGCGCGTGACGCTGCGGGTTCCAATCCGCTCGATAGTCTAGCCGCCCCGGCGCTCT
>CABTAA010000254.1 GCA_902482615.1 uncultured Collinsella sp. | reverse complement strand
TTGTCGAGCGAGGCGCGCTGGATCTCGGCACGCGGCGACTGCGCCACCAGAATGTCGATACCCGCCTCGACCTCACGCGCAAACTGCTCGTCGCAGGTCACCAGATAGCAGGCTGCCAGCGGATCGTGCTCGGCCTGGGCCATCAGGTCGGCCGCGACCACCATAGGCTTGGCCGTGGCATCGGCCAGCACACAGACCTCGGAGGGGCCGGCGACCATGTCGATACCCACGTCGCCCGAGACAATCTGCTTGGCCGCGGCAACAAAGGCGTTGCCCGGGCCGGTGATCTTGTCGACGCGCGGAATGGTCTCGGTACCGTACGCCAGCGCGGCCACGGCCTGGGCGCCGCCCACCATGTAGATCTCGTCCACGCCGCCGAGCTTGGCTGCCGCAAGCGTATACGGGCTGATCAGGCCATCTTTTTGCGGCGGGGTCACCATGACCACGCGCTTAACGCCGGCAACCTTAGCGGGGATGGCATTCATGAGCACGGTAGAGGGATACTGTGCGCGGCCGCCCGGCACGTAGATGCCGGCAGCGGCAAGCGGGGTCACCTTAACGCCGAGCATCGTGCCGTCCGGACGCGTGGTAAACCAGCTCTGCTCGACCTCGCGCTGGTGAAACTCGCGGATCTGGCGCGCGGCCTTCTCGAGCGCGGCGACAAAGACAGGATCGAGGCCCTCGAGCGCGGCATCGATCTGCCCCTGCGGCAGGCGAAAACTCTGCAGCTCAACACCGTCAAAACGCTGGCAATAATCGCGCACCGCGGCATCACCGTTGGCACGCACGTTGGCCACGATATCGCGGGCGGTGTCGACAATGTTTTGCGGCAGCACGCCCTTGCGGTTGAGTTGGTTGGTAACGAGGCGCTCACCGGGAGCAAGCTTGATGGTCTTCATTTCGGTATCCCCTATCGGTCGAGGTTGCGTTTGAAAAACGAGATGCCGGGCAGCGGCACCAATCGGTCCGCGGCCCGGATATGGGGGCGCCCGTGCGTGCTCGCGCTATTGTGCCGAGCCCGCGACGGGCTCAAAATGCTTGCCCTTCACGGCAGCCGCTAGGCGATCGGCCAGGTTGCGAACGCGCGGATCCAGGCGCGCGGCGCCTGGGTTGACGAAGAAGCGGGCCGTGCAGTCCATAATGCGGCCGGTGATGACCAGGTCGTTGTCGCGCAGCGTGGCACCCGTGGCGGTAATGTCCACGATGCGGTCGGTCATGCCGACGATGGGGCCCAACTCAATATTTCCGTGCAGCGAAACGATGTCGGCATTCACGCCGCGCTCGGCATACCAGGCGCTCGCGATGCGCGGATACTTGGTGGCCACGCGAAGCGACCCGCGGCGGGCATAGTTGCGCTCGGCCTGGCCGGCACGCCACGCGGGCTCTGCCTCGATAAACGTGCACAGGCCGTAGCCCAAATCGACCAGCTGCAGCAGGTTGAGGTCTGCCTCGATAAGCGAGTCCCAACCGCAGATGCCGCAGTCGGCGCCGCCGCAGCCCACAAAGGCGGGCGCGTCGCTGGGGCGCACGATGACAAACTCGATATCTCCGACCGCGCCCTCGCCGGCACGCGTGTCGCGGCCGCGCACGATCAGGTGACGACCGGGGTCGCGCAGCTCGGAGACGTCTAAACCCGCGGCCTCGAGCACGTCGAGGGTGTCGGCCTTAAGCGAACCCTTGGGCACGGCAATGCGCAGCGGACCTTCGGCGCCACGGCCCGCGGCGTGATCGCCGTCGGAAGCGGCTTCCTCGGCCGAAGTGCGCGCGGCCTCCAGACGCTCGAGTGAAAAAGCGAAGCCCGCCGCCGGTACCTCGATGCCGTCGCCAAATGCGCCGGTAAAGATGGAGTCGTAGCGTCCGCCCGAACCCACCGGATCGGGCAGGCCGCCGGCATAGGCCTTAAAGACCAGGCCCGTGTAGTAATCGAAAGAGTTCATGATGGAGAAGTCGAACGACAGCACCTGGGCGTCCTCGGGAGCCAGGCCCTCGACCAGGGCACGCAGCTCGCGCGTGAGCGGCGTGACAATGCCCGCCGCCGCCAGCAGCGCATCGACGCGGTCGAGCACCTCGGCACCGCCGTGCAGACGCGGCAGCTCGCTAATAGCGGCCTTGACGGCATCGGACTCCGCATTTGCTGCCACGCGGGCATCGAGGCCCACAAAGTCGTTGGCGTGCACGCAGCACAGGGCCTCGGCGGCCAGCTCGCGATCCTCGCACGCCGCGAGCAGC
>CABTAA010000253.1 GCA_902482615.1 uncultured Collinsella sp. | reverse complement strand
GAGCGCTTGCCAACCCACACGAGCGGCTCGGCGGACAGCGCGCGGGCAACCATTCCCTGGGGCTGCACGCAGGCCGCGATGACCATGAGCGTGAGGATGGAGCATAGCAGTGTGCCGCCGCGATACTGGAACGCGGTGTAGCCGTTGGTGAGCGCGACCATGGCGGCAAGGCCAACCAGACCCACGACGCCCAACACATCGATGGATGCGGGCGAGGACCAAAAGCGCACGAGGGTGCTCGGCTGTGCCGGGGCGGTCTCGGCTGATTCGTCGGCCTTCTCGCCAGGCTTGCCCTCGGCGTTCTTGCCGTGCTTGGCGGCGCCAGCCAGGCGATTGAGCCCCAAACGATGAGCGAGACGCACTGGCGCCAGGTCGCGATCGGGGATAAAGGCCATCCAGGCACCCAGCAGCAGCGAGAACACGCGGGTGTCGGTGCCGTAGTACACGCGGCTGGGGTCGGCGGCGGGGTTGTAAAGCACCATCATGGCGAGGGCAGAAACCGCGGCAAGGCCCAGAACCACGCGGCGCGTGTTGGGCTTGCTCGCATGCATGGATACCATGGCAAACAGCAGTGGCGGCCAAATCAGGTAGAACTGTTCCTCGATGGCAAGCGACCAAAAGTGCGTGAGCGGCGAAGGGTCGCCCAGGGCATTGAAGTACGAGACGTTTTGGGCAATCTGCCACCAGTTGTTGAAGAACAGCAGCGACGGCAGGATGTCGGGGCGCATCTTGGTGAGCATCACGTGGTTAAAGATGGTGCACAGCGCGCAGGTCACGAACACTACCGTTACCACGGCGGGGACTAGGCGACGGATGCGGCGAATCCAGAAGCTCTTAAGGTCGATGCGGCCGGTCTTAGCGACTTCGTTGAGCAGCAAGCGCGTGATCAGATAGCCCGAAAGCACAAAGAAGATCGTAACGCCGAGCAGGCCGCCCTGAGCCCACGTGAGGTTGAGGTGATAGAGCACCACCGCGACGACGGCAAGCGTGCGCAGGCCGTCGAGCGCAGGAATGTAGCGGGACTTGGGACGAGCGGGCGCCTGTTCTTTTGCGGCGCTGTTAGTGTGGGCGTCCTTGTTGGTGGGCGTTCGATGCGGGACCGGGCCGCGTCGCGACTCGCCGGCGCGGCGGTCGGCGCGTGGGCGTTCGTGCGGCGCCTGGTTATCGGGCGCGCGGCGCGGACCGCGTGGGCTCGATGGTGGGAATTGTTCCATAAAACATCATCCAATGACGAGAATAATCAGCACATATTCATTGTAGCTGCCTGCTCCTGTGAATGCTTGCTGCTGGCGCAACCTCAAGGGCGCGTTCACATCAAAGTGAACTAAAGTTATAGAGGTGTGAGGGCGCACGATCGACGGCCGACGGTGGGCATAAGGCCCGCGGACGAGGAGGTTTCCATGGCAGATAGCGGCATCGTTGCGGTGTTCGGCAGCATGAACATGGACCTTTCGGTGGCGTGCGAGCGCATGCCGCGTGCGGGCGAGACCGTTGGCGGCAGCGGGTTTATCACCAACGCCGGCGGCAAAGGAGCCAACCAGGCCGTAGCTGCTGCGCGCATGGGCGCGCACACGCATATTATCGGCGCGGTCGGCTGCGACGCATTTGGCACGTCGCTCGTGGCGGGGCTCCAAGACGCCGGCGTGGACTGTGTCTTTGTAGCGCGTCGCGATGACGTGGAGACGGGAACGGCGACCATCATTCGCTGCGAGGGTGACAACCGCATCGTGCTGTCGCCGGGTGCCAACCATGCGCTCGCGGGCGAGGATGTTGCCCGCGCGCTGAGGCGTCTGGTAGCCGACGAGCTCGACGGAGACGCCAGCGATATTGCCCCGGCTGCCGGAAGCGTCTTTATCGCCCAGGGCGAATGTGACCTTGCGGCGACGGCCGAGGCGCTTGTTTGCGCTCACGAGCTCGGGTTCTATACGGTCTTTAATCCGGCGCCTGCCTGCGAGTTGCCTGCGGAGGCCTGGCCTGCGGTCGACCTGGTTTGTCCCAACGAGACTGAGTGCCAGGTGCTGACGGGCATCTTGCCCGCGGATGATGCGAGCTGCGTCGCGGCGCTCAATGCCCTGCTCGCCAAGGGTGTCGGAGCCGCGGTCATTACGTTAGGCGGAGCCGGGTCGGTTACGCTTGGCGATAGCGGCGAGCTGTTGCGCATGCCGGCGCTTTCGAACGAGGTGGTCGATACGACAGCCGCGGGCGATACGTTTATCGGCGCGCTTGCGGCTGGCC
>CABTAA010000252.1 GCA_902482615.1 uncultured Collinsella sp. | reverse complement strand
GGGCAATGTCGCCGTCTGGCGCGGCCTGCCCGGCAAGCCACTCGGACTCAAGCTCCACTGGCTCGAAAGCGAAACCAGCATCAAGCTGTCCGACCTGCCCGAAGACACGCAAAACCGCCTCAAGGCGGGCATTCCGCAAACAAGTGTCGACGATGCGCAGGACACGATATCCAAGTACCGCCACCAGATCGACGAGGAGCAGACCCGCCAGGTGATCGACGCGCAAACGATTCGCGACAACACCAATCAGGGATCGACCTCCGAATCAGATTCCGAGAAAACCGCCGAACAGTCCGCCGAGGCCGAAGCCTCCGATAAGAATTAGAAAGGGAGTGCCGCTTATGAGTCGCCGCAACACCGAGCTGCTCTTGCTCATCGCCTCGGCGTTCCCCGTCATCCTGCTGTATGCGATGTACGTCCTCACCGCGGGCGCTGCCATCTCCTTTGAGACGCTCGCCGTACCGATCGGCCTCTTTGCCGCCTTTGCCGCGGCCCACATTGCCGTGCGCATCTTGGCGCCCGGTGCCGACCCCGCCATCCTGCCCATCGTATTTATACTTTCGGGCATCGGCATCACGTTCGTGACGCGTCTCGCCCCCGCTCTCGCCATCTCACAGCTCATCATCCTGTTTGTCTCGGTGGCGCTCATGGTGGGAACGCTTGCACTGGTCAAAAACCTCGACGTGGTCATGCGCTACAAGTACACCTTTGGCATTATCGGCATCATCCTGCTGATGCTGCCTATCTTTATCGGCACCACGATCTCGGGCTCCAAGCTGTGGATTCGCATCGCGGGCTTTACCATCCAGCCCGGCGAGTTCGCCAAGGTCTTTATCGTGCTGTTCCTAGCTGGGTACCTGGCCGAGAACCGCGAGCTGCTCTCCATCTCCAACCGCAAGATCCTGGGCTTTAAGATCCCTCGCCTGCGACTGCTGCTGCCGCTGTTTGCCGTGTGGGGTGTGTGCCTGCTCGTCGTCGTCTTCGAACGCGACCTGGGTTCGGCCGTGCTGTTCTACACCATCTTCTTGCTGATGCTCTACGTTGCCACGGGACGATTCTCGTATGTCGTTATCGGTCTTGCGCTCTTGGCCGTTGGAGCCGTGGGCGCCTACAAGTTCCTGTCGCACGTTCAGGTGCGTTTCCAGGTTTGGGTCGATCCGTTTAAGGACGCCCAGGGCCAGGGCTACCAGATCGTCCAGTCGCTCTTCTCGCTTGCCGATGGCGGTCTGGTCGGTGTTGGCATCGGCAACGGCATGGCCAACAACATCCCTGTCGTCGAGTCCGACTTTATCTTCTCGGCTATCGGCGAGGAGATGGGCCTTTTGGGCGGCGGCGCCGTGCTCATCCTGTTTATGCTCTTTGCCGTGCGTGGCCTCACCACGGCTGCCCGCGCTAAATCCGACCTCGCCGCCTTTAGCGCCACGGGCCTTACGGCCGCCATCAGCTTCCAGGCCTTCTTGATCGTGGGCGGCGTCACCCGCCTGATCCCGCTGACCGGCGTCACCCTGCCCTTTATGAGCCAGGGCGGCTCCTCTCTGCTGGCGAGCTTTATCATCGTCGCGCTCCTGCTGCGCGCCGGTGACGAGGCGGCCGGACGCGAGGCCGAGCTTACCGGCACCGGCACCATGGCCGCCATCACCGATGATCAGGTCGCATCTGCCGCCGCCCCGACGGGCACGCGCTTTGCCACCTCGTCTTCCTACGGCAGCGGCCATTCCATCGGCTCGCGTATGCGCCGTCGCCTGCTCGACACGCCTGAATCCGGTGTGCTCGGCCGCGTTGCGCTCGCCAACCGTCTAACCCGTGCGGTGCTCGCCTTTACGGCGCTGTTCGCCATCCTTATCGGCAACCTCACCTATGTCCAGGTCATCAAGGCCAAGGACTATCAGGACATGCCGACCAACAACCACACCATCGCCCGCTCCAAGTACATCCAGCGCGGTTCCATCATCACGTCCGACGGCGTGACGCTGGCCGAGTCGCTGCAGCAGGAGGACGGCACCTACGTACGCTCCTACCCCAACGGTAACCTGGCAGCGCACGTGGTTGGCTACGTGAGCCAGCAGTATGGCACCACCGCCATCGAGAGCGTCATGAACGACACGCTCACCGGCTCTAAGGATTACTCCAGCTGGAACAACGCCATCGCGTCGCTCGCGGGCCAGACCCAGCCGGGCAACACCGCCAAGCTCACCATCGACTCGCGCATCCAGACGGCTGCCGAGCAGGCGCTCAAGGGCTTTAAGGGCGCTGTAGTGG
>CABTAA010000251.1 GCA_902482615.1 uncultured Collinsella sp. | reverse complement strand
GCAGGAAGCCACGCAGGCCGATGTCGAGGATCAGGCCGCCCTTGACAACCTCGATAACCTCGCCCTCGACGTTCTCGCCGGAGTTGAACTTCTCCTCGATGCGGTTCCAAGCGCGCTCGTACTCAGCACGCTTCTTGGACAGGACCAGACGACCGTCCTTGTCCTCCTTCTGGAGAACCAGAGCCTCGATGGGATCACCGAGTGCAACGATGTCTGCAGGGTTAGCGTCCTTGCGGATGGACAGCTCGCGGACCGGGATAACGCCCTCGGACTTGAATCCGATGTCAACGAGCACCTCGTCATGCTCGATCTTAACGACAGTGCCGTTAACGAGATCGCCCTCATCAAAGTCGGTAATCGTACCGTCGATGAGGTTGTTCATCTCCTCCTCGTTGACATCGTCAAGAGAGAAAATGGACGAGTTCTGAATCTCACTCAAAGGTGGACCCCTTTCGAACTACGGGGCCCCGATTGCTAGGACCTACAGAAGGGTGCGACAAGCACACAACGTTTAGGAACACTCGGGAGCCGACAGATACTAATGTGACGCTTATGCAATCACGTTCGTATAGGTTACGGGGAAATCATTTCGATTTCAAGCGTGAACTGCGATTTTTTACTCGTATGGAGACTTTTTCGCAATCTTGTGGACGACCGTCTCCATAAGTTGACGATAGACAGTTAGGCATACAGCTTTGGGGTAAAGTATCCGGAGCCAACGATTCTGGAACGATTTTTCGAGAAAGGTGCCCGCGTGCTCAAAGCAGTCGTTTTCGATATGGACGAGACGCTTCTTAGCATCAACCTCAACGCGTTCATCCTTCGCTATTTTAAGGATGTTTCGTCGATGCTCGCGGATATCGGTCGCCGCAGCCGCGGTGGCACGATGGCGCGCCTCGGCACCATCCTGGTCGATCTCAACGCCAATCGCCGAAGCGGCACGGATAACCGCACCAATCTTGAGTTTTACCGCACCGAGGTTGAGCGCCGATGCGGCATCTGCCTCTCCGATCCGATCATCTACGAGGCGTTTACCTACTACGACCGCGAAGTTCTTCCATACAAGAACGACGATGTCATTAACGCTCACGCCATGCCGGGCGCGCACGCCGCGCTCCAGGCCGTACAGGACGCAGGGCTGCGCTGCGCGCTCTTTACCAACCCCAGCTTTCCGCAGGGGGCCATCGAGTGCCGCATGGGTTGGGGCGACCTGGCCGACGCCCCTTTTGAGCTCGTCACGCACATGGGAAACACCACCCGCTGCAAGCCCGATGCCACCTACTATCTAGAGCAGCTTCAGGTGATGGGACTTGAGCCACACGAGGTCCTTATGGTGGGCAACGACCCCAAGCGCGACTTCCCCAGTCCCGCCTGCGGCATTCAAACTGCCTATGTTGGCCAGGGAAAACCCGGCCGAGCCACCTGGCACGGAACCATGGAAGACTTCGCCCACGACTTTAACGCCGTAATCGAAGCCTTCTACGAACACCAAGTAGCCGACGAACTGTCCTAGCACACTTGGGTTTTGCCGATCATGATGTTGAGGATCTCGACGTCGGTGTCCTTCATGCCCACGCGGCCTACGTAGCCCATGCTGGCGATTGTCTGCTCGACGGTATCCTGGATCAGGCCCTCGCCGGCGCGGAAGCCGCGGCCTTGCATGGCCATATCGTGGCCCAGAATCGCCGCATCAACGGCTGCGGAAATCTTGGCGGCACAGCTCGCCTTGGCGCCGTCGCACACGATGCCGCCCACGTTACCGAGCGTATTCGAAACCGTCGCGCCAATCTGCTCGCGCGTGCCACCGCACAGCCAGGTAATCGCGGCACCGGCGCCGCACGCGGCGCAAATAGCACCGCAAAACGCCGAGAGCGCACCAATATAGCTCTTGATATGCACGGCAATAAGATCGGACAGTATCACGGCGCGCACCAGGCGCTCGTGGTCGCAACGCAGATACTCGGCATACTCCATGACGGGCAATGCGCAGGTAATGCCCTGATTGCCCGAGCCGCACACAATGGCGACCGGCAGCGCGCAACCGTTCATGCGGGCGTCGGACCCTGCGGCCGCACGGGCACGGGCGCGGCAGGCGACGTCATCGGCGCGAGCGCCCGGAGCGGGTGTGCAAAACAGCGGAGTCTTTTGTGCCCGCTCAGTGAGAACCTCCGTCCGATCCCGACGGAGGTGCCCTGCGGACACTTTTGGCGCCACCTTTTGGTGACAAAAGGTGGTAAATCCGCTCCTTGCAGGAGACGCCCAATCGAAGGTGCGGGATGCTTCCCGAAGAATCGATCGGAAAATTTATCTTCTC
>CABTAA010000250.1 GCA_902482615.1 uncultured Collinsella sp. | reverse complement strand
GTGCTCGGCGGGCGTCAACAGGCGCTTGTCACGGGCGCCAAACGCGTCCTCGGCCTCGCGCAGATACGCCACGATCAGGCCGACAGCGTTGATAGTGCCCTCAGGCATCGAGGCATGACCGCCAATGCCGTGGGCAAAAATCTGCGCATGCCCGTTATCGAGTGTCGTGATCTCAAGGCGATCAGCGTTCTCGACCGGCGCCGGCAGCTCATCGGCGGCAATCGCGAGCTCGCAGATGGACTGCGACGGAATGGCATTGCTCGCCTCGGCGCCGCTCCACGACACGATGCGCCCGCCGTCGATCTTGGAGCTCACGAACGTCGCCCCAAACTGGCCCTTCTCGGCATTGCAGACCGGGAACTCGGCATCGGGCGTAAACAAAAAGTCGGGGTCTGCGTGGTTCTCCAGATAATGGTGAACGTCGGACATGCCCACTTCCTCATCGCAGCCCAGCAGCGCGCGGAAAGCATAGCGCGGGGTAATGCCGTGCTTGAGCAGATAAGCGCCGGCGTAGAGCGACAGCACCGCCGGACCCTTGTCGTCAATCACGCCGCGACCGAGCAGCCAGCCCTCGCGGCGCTCCATCGCAAACGGGTCGGTGTTCCAACCGGGGCCAGCGGGAACCACGTCCACGTGGCAGATAGTCGCGAGCTGCTTGTCGCCGCGACCCGGGATATCGGCGATTCCCACATAGCCCCCGTCGTCGCTCGTCTGATAGCCGAGCTTTTGCGCAATGCCGAGCGCGCAATCGAGCGCGTCACGGACCGGGCGGCCAAACGGCGCACCGGGCTCCGCATCGGCAGCAACGGCCACGGACGGATAGCTCACCAGTTGTTCGATATCGGCAACGACATCCTCCCAGACCTCGTCGACATACTCGGCAACGCTCTGCTCCACCTGATTCATGAACGACCTCCTTACCAATGAGCGACGGGTACGCCCGCCCCTCACATTATGTCTATTAGATAGCGAAAAGTTTAGCAAGCTCGGCCACCGAGTGCACCACCGCATCGGCGCCCGCGGCCTCGTGCTCCCCCGGCGCTGCCGCGCCCGAATAGATGCCGATGCACGGCACGCCCATCGCGTGCGCGCCCTCCACATCGTTAAAGCGATCGCCGATCATCACGGCATCGTCGGCCGTCGCGCCGAGCGCCGCCAGGGCATCACGAACCGAATCGGCCTTGGTCTCGCGTCCCTGCGGCGGATTCATGCCAACCACCGCCTCAAACTGCGAAAGCCCCAGCTCGCCCACCATGTCAATGCACTTTGCCTCCATGCGTGACGTCGCCACGGCCAAGCGATGCCCCTGCGCGACAAGGCCATCGAGCAGCTCGGGGATTCCATCGAACACGGGATACTCTTCCGGTCCCAGCTCATCAAAAAAGGCACGGTACTCGTCGGCCACCACAAGCGACTCCTCGCGCGTAAAGCCGTAAAAGTCGTGGAAGCTCTTCCACAGCGGAGGCCCGATCATGCGACGCAGGTCACCCATCTGCGCCTCCGAAAACCCGCGCGCGGCCAACGTCTTGCGCGTCGAGGTCATCACCGCTCGACCCGTATCTGCCACCGTGCCATCGAAATCAAACAGCACGACCGGCCGCTTGCATATCTCCAGCGCCTCCATCGGCATCCCTCTTCCCCAGTTGACGATTTCCACACCGACACTTCAAACTGTTGACTATTCAACAATTGAACCTATAAATGTGGAACGACTCCACTATACTTGTCGCACTTTGCTCTCAGAAGGCGGCGCTGCCGCGCCCCAACGAAAGGTGCAATTATGTCTTTTGCCATCATAACCGACTCCACGTCGGACATCTCCCCCGCCCGCGCCCAAGAGCTCGGCATTTACGTCATTCCGCTGCATGTGATTATCGAAGGCGAGGACCTGCTCGACCAGGTACAGATCACCGCCCAGGAGTACGTCGCCCGCATGGCCGGCTCCGAGCAGCTGCCGCATACCTCGCAGCCGAGTGCCGGCGAGTTCAAGGCGCTGTTTGACCGCGTGCGCGCCGATGGCCACGACAGCGCGATCTTTATCTCGCTGTGCAGCGAGTGGTCCGCCTGCTATTCCAATGCATGCCTGGTCGCCGAGACCCACGAGCTCGACGTGCGCTGCATCGATTCGCGCACCGGCTCGGGTGCCGAGGGCCTGCTGGGGGAGTACGCGCTCGCCATGCGCGAGGATGATCGCAGCCTGGACGAGACCGAGGCACAGATCCGCGCGACCCTGCCCGACGCGCACCTGCTGCTGATTCCCCGCACGCTCGAGAACCTCGTTAAGAACGGCCGCGCGCCCAAGCTCGCCGGCCAGCTCACGCAGATGCT
>CABTAA010000249.1 GCA_902482615.1 uncultured Collinsella sp. | reverse complement strand
AACGGCATCAAGAACACCGTGATGGCACCGGCAGCAACCATGACCGACGCAATATCTTGCGACAGCGCGCCCGCGTTGACGGCAACGCTTGTCACGGCAACGATGATCGGCAGGGCCGTGGTGCAGTACAGGGCCACGGTAATGCGACCATACGCCGACACATCGCGCGTCGCAGGACAAATGCTCATAGAAATAAGTATGGGCACGGCACGAATAATCAACAACGCCACGATAAAGCCCACGAGCAGACCCGGGCGCGACGCCACGGCCGTCAGATCGATCTTTGCGCCCGATACGGTAAAGAATACCGGAATCAAAAAGCCGTAGGCCAGGCCATCAAGCTTGGTCTCGAGCGTATGGTTGCCCTCGGGGATGATGTAGCGCAAGACAAAGCCGGCGGCAAAAGAACCCAACACGATGTCGAGATCAAAGACAGCCGAGAACGCCACGAGCGTGACCAGGATGAGCACCGTCAGGCGCACGAAGGTCTGCGACGTGGTATCGGCGCGTTCCTTGACAAACGCAAAGAAGCGACTGCCGACGCGCTTGGAGCGGCTCGGGACCACGGCCAGCAACACGCAGACCACCGCAAACAAGCCAAGGATTACAAGCGTTTGGATGCCGGTGCGGGCAGACAGCAGCACCGACATGGCAAGCACAGGGCCGAGCTCACCCCAGGTGCCATACGCGAGAATCGAGTCGCCCACGCGCGTGCCGGTGAGCGAGCGCTCACGCATGATGGGCACGAGCGTACCGAGCGCCGTCGAAGTGAGGGCAAGCGTCACGGCGATACCGTCGAAATGACTGACCGAGAACCACGGGGTAAAGCGCACGGCAAGCCAGGCGATACCAAACGTGACGACCCACGTCGCCAAGCCGTAGCGCCCCTCGACGCCCGTGATGCTCTTGGGGTCGATCTCAAAGCCGGCAAGCAGGAACAAGAAGGCCAGGCCCAGCTCGGACACAAGCGAGACCTCGGCATCTACATGGATGACGCCGAGCATATGGGGTCCCAGCACCGCGCCGAGCACGAGCAAAAAGACCGTCTCGGGAACAGGTTTTCCGGGAATCGCCGAGGCGATGAAGGGACTCGCAAAGGCCACGAGTGCGATGATGGCGAGCGAAACGAATGCCATGTGATGCCTTTCTCTTGTTTGCGCTTCACTGTAGCACCCTCGCCGTCCTCAACGCGCCGCGAGCTGTCGTATCATAGTGAGGTTTACAAACATGTGGCTCAAGGCGACCGCGGGGCTTGCCCCGTAAACCGACCGCTGCCGCATACCGTACCGTACGCCCAACCGATCAGGAAGGCAGGAACCAATGGTCTCTCGTATCTACGTGGAGAAGAAACCCGGGTTCGACGTCGAGGCTCAGCAGCTCAAGGGCGAGCTGACCGAAATTCTCGGCATCAAGGGCATCGAGGCCCTGAGGATCATCAACCGCTACGACGTCGAGGGCATCGACGAGGAGCTTTTCCGCTCCTGCGTGCCGACCGTCTTTAGCGAGCCCCAGGTCGATGTGACCTACGACGAGCTCCCCGCAAGCGATGGCGCCGTCTTTGCCGTCGAATTCCTGCCTGGCCAGTTTGACCAGCGCGCCGACTCCGCCAGCGAGTGCGTGCAGCTCATCAGCCAGGGCGAGCGCCCCGCCGTGCGCTCCGCCAAGGTCTATATGATCTCGGGCGCTCTGGACGAAGCCGCCATCGATGCCATCAAGCACTACGTGGTGAACCCCGTCGAGGCGCGCATCGCCTCGCTCGACCTGCCCGAGACGCTGTACATGGAGACCCCCGAGCCCCAGCCCGTCGAGGTGCTCGACGGCTTCCGCGAGCTCGACGAGGCCGGCCTTGCCGCCTTTATTTCCGAGCGCGGCCTTGCCATGGACGAGGCGGACATCGCCTTCTGCCAGCAGTACTTCCGCGATGAGGACCGCGACCCCACCATCACCGAGATCCGCGTGATCGACACCTATTGGTCCGACCACTGCCGCCACACCACCTTCGGCACCGTCCTGGATGACGTGACGATCGACGACGCCGTGGTGCAGCAGGCCTTCGACCGCTACATGGAGATGCGCCACGAACTCGGCCGCGACGCTAAGCCCGTCTGCCTCATGGACATGGGCACCATCGGCGCTAAGTACCTTAAGAAGACCGGCGTAATGACCGATGTCGATGAGTCCGAGGAGATCAACGCCTGCACCGTCAAGGTGAAGGTCGATGTCGATGGCGAGGACCAGGACTGGCTGTTCCTCTTTAAGAACGAGACCCACAACCACCCGACCGAGATCGAGCCCTTCGGCGGTGCCGCCACCTGCGTGGGCGGCGCTATCC
>CABTAA010000248.1 GCA_902482615.1 uncultured Collinsella sp. | reverse complement strand
TCGGGTGGCGAGCGTGCCGCCGGCCCGGATGGCGCGGCGTTGCGCAAGGCGCTTGGGGCCATCGGCTACGCGCCCGAAGATTTTTGCGTGCTGGCAAGCGTCGCCGGCGTGGGTGACGGAGCGGTCGCGGTGGGCGAGACTCTGCCGTGCGAGCTGTTCCGTGAGGCGCTTGAGGCTTTGGACCCCGAGGCGGTGCTACTGCTCGACAACAACGCGGCCGATGCCATGCGCGAGACCTACGCCGATATGCTCGTGGCGATCGATGACTTCGACACCGCCATGCTCAAGCCCGGCCTGGTCGCCCATGTGCAGGGCCGCCGTGTGCTCGCGCTCGACGGTTTTGAGGCAGCGCTCACTGACAAAGCCGCCAAGCAACGCATGTGGGCATACATCAAGCAGCTGACCCCGGCAGCCGCTCCGCTGTAGCGGATTGGCGCCGGCGAGCGATTGTCTGGCGGGCAAGGCACGCCTCGAGATCGGCGCCGCACTTCTACATCACGGCGCGCAGCTCAAACCGATCGCCGTTAATGCGGAACTGGCAGTTGCCGTTCATGCGCTCCACGGCAAGTTTGATGCTCCTGGTGCCAAAGCCGTGGCCCGCATGCCGGGTCACGGGCATGCCGTCGACCATGCGCGGCGCGCGGTCAAACGTGTTGGAAACTAACAGCAGCAGCTGGCCGTCCTCTAATCGCAGGTCAAAGTCGACGAATCGCTTTCCTTGGGGTGCGGCGCTTGTAGCGGTGATAGCGTTTTCCAAGGCATTTGAGAGCACGCTAAACAGGTCGGCGTCACCTACGTGGATGGTTTCGGGTACGGCGGCGCGCAGGTTGGCGGTAATGCCGTTTCTATTGATATCCGAGTTAAATGACGAAAGCGCGATGTTTACGGTCTCGTTGGCGCAGAAGCGGCGTACGGCGGTGCGATCGCCGACTTCGCAGAGTTCATCGATGCGTTTGAGCGCCTCGTCGGTGTGCCCCTCCTCAATTAAAGCGGCCAGGCCGCGTAGGAAGTGGCGCATGTCGTGGCGAAGAATCGACAGCTCGCGCCCAGATTGACGCCAGGCCTCGAGCTCTTTAATGGCGGCGCTGTCGCGGGTTTCAAGCATCCAGCGCTCTCGCTCGGCGGTTTCCTTTTCTTCGTATTCGCGCAGGTAAACGGCAAGAAACATAAGATAGAAGGCACAGAGCGCAAATGCCAAAAACTCAACCGTCACCACCGAGCCCGAGTGGAACAGCGTGGTGTAGACGTTGGTGGCATAGTCAAAGACGTAATAGACGAGCGGCAGGATTAAAAGGACGCCCAGCTCGGTGGTGCTTTTAATCGCCAAGCGCGGACCGATGTCGCCGGCCCAATGCAACAGGACGGCAAAGACGGCGAGTGTGGTTGCGATACGCGCCAGATAGTACGCGATCTGAGAATCGGTTGCGGCAAATGCGGCGATGCCCATCCAATTGCTGAACTGGCAGCTCAGATAGGCACTCGTAATGCCGAGCACGGCAAGCAGCGGGCTCAGGCGGTAGCGCGCACACAGGTAGACGATAAGCGGCAGGTGCACGGCAAGTGGATAAACCTGTCGGGCAAATAGTTCGCCGCCAACGACATTGGCGATTGAGAAGGCGGTGCCGGTCAGAATGGTAACGACCACCAGCTCGAGCGCATGGCGTCGATTGAGCTCGACGCCGCACAGCGCCGCCGAGGCAAAGACGCCAAAGAGTAGCGTTGTGGCGTGGTGGATTGCCCAAAGGATCATTTCGACCGAGGAGACCATCAGCGCCTCCCGCCCTCAAAGCGCACCGCAAAGTAGGCGTCTTGGAATCCCTGCTTGCAACTGCGCGAAAGCGGGATGCACGCGCCCGAGCGCATGACGATGTCCGTGCGGTCAAAGTGATCGATGTTGCGCAGGTTGACCTGGTAGCTGCGGTGGCATTTAAAGAAGGTGGCATTTTGCGCCAAACGGTCCTCGACGCTGCGGAACGACTCGAGTGCCTCGATGTCGCGTCCGTCGCGCAGGTGGAAGACCACGTGCTTGTTGCGCGCCTCGGCATATTCGATGTCGGACAGGCGCAGGGCGTGGTAGCCAAAGGAAGTTTTGATCACGAGCTCGTCGGTTGCCGCCGGGCGCATGCTCGAAAGCTCGTCGAGTAATCGCGCCAGGCGTTCGTAAGTCACGGGTTTGAGCAGATAGTCGAAGGCGCGGACCTCGTAGGATTCCAGCGCGAACTCGGGCGACGAGGTGAGGAACACCAGGTGCACGGCGGTGTCGGCCTGGCGCAGTTCGCGTGCGGTGTCCATGCCGTTGACGAGCGGCATGATCATGTCGAGCAAGATGATGAGATCGGAA
>CABTAA010000247.1 GCA_902482615.1 uncultured Collinsella sp. | reverse complement strand
TGGCTCGCCGGCAACCATCAGACGGTCGATGATGCGGGCCATGATGAGGTTGCCGTTGCCGCGCTCCAGGTTGATATCGCTGCCGGAGTGGCCGCCCAGCAGGCCGGAGATGTCGAGCGTGAGGGTGCTACCGGTCTTGTGCTCGCGCGCGATCGGGCAGGTGTAGGTAACGACAACGCCGCCGGCGCAGCTAACGGTGGCAACGCCCTCTTCCTCGGAGTCGAGGTTAATCATGGTGCGGGCGCTAATCTGGGACTTGTCGAGCGTCTCGGCGCCGACCAGGCCAGTCTCCTCGTCGGTGGTGAATACGCACTCGAGGGCCGGATGGGCAATCGAATCGTCGTTGAGCACGGTAAGCATAAGCGCGACGGCGATACCGTTGTCGGCGCCCAGAGTGGTGCCGTTAGCGGTGAGGACGCCGTCCTTGACGACCAGATCGATACCATCGGTCGTAAAGTCGTGCTCGACGGAACCCAGCTTGTCGCACACCATATCGATATGGCCCTGCAGCATCACGGTCGGGGCATTCTCGGCACCGGCAGATGCGGGCTTGCGAATGATAACGTTGTAGACCTCGTCCTGGTACACATCGAGGCCGCGCTCCTTGGCAAACGCAACCAGGAAATCGCTGATGCCCTTCTCGTTGCCAGACCCACGGGGGATCGCGCTGACCTCCTCAAAGAAATGGAACAGCTGGGCGGGCTCGTAGCCGGTAATCTTGTAGTCCATGGTGCCTCCTTGGCGCAACTGGTTAGACAGTAAGACATGCGCCTTGTATATTCCCAGACTTTACGTGCATAAACCAGTCGAAAACGCCGAGCGCCCTCGCATCATCGGCTAACGGTGGACCGCATAGCGTAACGGTCACAACTTCGCAGTTCTACAAATCGAGGCGCCCTTGCCAGAGCGCCTCGATTGCGCGTATCAAATTGTCGCCACGCCCTACAGCGCGCCGGAACCGGCTTGCATCATGCCGCCGGGGCCCGAGGTCACGCCGCCGCTCACGGGCGCGGCGTTGCCGGTGTGCGGTGCCGCCGGGGCGGTATCGCCACCGAGCGTGCCCGCCGGACGCGGTGCCGGGATCTCGCCCGTGCCGTGGCCAAAGACAAACTTGCCATCGGCCACGTCGCACAGGACGGTATCGCCCTCGCCCCACTCGCCGGCCAGAAGCTCCTCGGACAGCGGGTCCTCGATGAGCTTTTGAATAGCACGGCGCAGCGGACGCGCACCGTTGGTGAGGTCGGTACCCTCGGCCACGATCTTGTCATAGGCCGCATCGGTGAGCTTGATGTTCATACCGTTGGCAATCAAACGCTGACGCAGATCGTCCACCAGCAGGTGCGCGATCTTGGTGAGATTCTCGCCCGAGAGCTTCTGGAACACCACAATGTCGTCGATACGGTTGAGCAGCTCAGGGCGGAACAGGCGCTTGAGCTCGCCCATCGCGCGGCCGCGGATCTCACTCGAGGTGAGGCCCTGCTCGCCGGTGGTGCCAAAGCCAACGCTTGCATCCTGCGCAATCTCGCGGGCGCCCACGTTAGACGTCATGATAATCACGGTGTTGCGGAAGTCGACCGTCTTGCCCTGGCTATCGGTCAGACGGCCCTCCTCCAGCACCTGCAGCAAGATGTTGAAGATATCGGGGTGCGCCTTCTCGATCTCGTCGAACAGCACGACCGAGTACGGATGGCGACGAACGGCCTTGGTGAGCTGGCCACCCTCGTCGTGACCGACGTAACCCGGAGGGCTACCGATGAGCTTGGAGACCTCGAACTCGCTACCGAACTCGGACATGTCGAAGCTGATGAGCGCATCCTTGCTGCCAAAGAGGTACTCGGCGAGCGTCTTGGCGAGCTCGGTCTTGCCCGTGCCGGTGGGACCCAAGAAGATAAAGCTGCCGCCGGGGCGACGCGGGTCCTTGAGGGGTGAGCGGCTGCGGCGCACGGCCTTGGCAACTGCCTCGACAGCCTCATCCTGACCGATGATGCGCGTCTTGAGCACGCTTTCGGCCTGCAGCAGGCGACGGCTCTCGCTCTCGGTAAGCGAAGACACCGGCACGCCCGAAGTCACGGACACGATGTCGGCGATCTGACTCACGTCGATGGTGAGCGGGCTGGCGTCGAGCTCGGCAGTCCAGGCGGCCTTGGCCTCGGCGAGCTCAATCTCGGCGGCCTTCTGCTGCTCGGTGATCTCGGCGGCCTTGTTCATGTCGTCGCTCTCGGTGGCCTCCTGCGCGGCGGCCTTGAGCTCCTCCACGCACTTGATGTAGGCGGACAGCTTGTCCGCCGCCTTCACCAGCGCCTCAACCTCCGGGGAGACCTCCGTCAGCAGGGGGGCGTAAGCGGATCGCAG
>CABTAA010000246.1 GCA_902482615.1 uncultured Collinsella sp. | reverse complement strand
AGCCCCAGGTCGCCCGCGGCATCCCAGTACGCGTCAAAGTCCTCGTCGCTGCCGGTAAAGCTCGCCATGCAGCCATCGGCCACAAAGATACGCTCCGCCAGCTCGGCAAGCTTGGTACGCAGCCCGTCCACGCGCTCGTCAAAGTGCTCGAGCAAATCGCGCAGGAACAGATAGAAATCCACACCCGAAAGCCGCTCGCGCACCACGGCCGAAGGCGAGCTGTAGCTCATCGCGCGACCGAGCGCCGCCGAGTGTCCGTTGTTGATAAAGCCCTGCTCAAGCCCAATGCGAATCTGCGTGAGCACATCGCGCACGCGGTCGGCGTCGGCATCGAGCAAAAGCGTGCTCGACCACACCTCGCGCGGCAGGCTTGCCAGCGCATCGATCTTCTCGGACAGGGCGCCGGCGCTCACCAGCAGGTAGGGGCGCACGCCGTCCACGTCGGGCTGGGTCATGACCTCGGTCGTAAAGCTCAAAAAGCCCAGCTTGCCGGCGAGTAAGTTGTCGAGCTCCTCGGCCGAGTGCTCGCTCGTGGGCAGCTGCTTAAGCAGGCGGCAGAGCAGTGTCACATAGGGCAGGTCCTCAAACGCGACGCAGCTCAGGTCGAAATACTGCATGGCGTAGGCCAGACGGTTGGTGGGGATGCCGTGGCGCAGACAGGGGATGGGCGCAGTGGTGTCCACGACCAGCGGAGGCTCGGGGCGCGCCTCGCCAATGTCGGACACGCGCAGGCGCGGCAACGTGGCCTTGGCCTCGGGTGTGTCTTCCACCTCCTGCGCGGCACGCAGCGCAGCCGTGCGCTCGACTACGTCGGCCAGCTCGGCATCGGTCATGGCATCGCGCTTGGCTGCCAGCTCGGCGGCCTCGGCACCCTCCGAACCCTCGGCGGCGTCCACCGGCACCAGCTCGACCAGTGCCATGTGGTCGTTTTCCAGCACCAGCTCGCGCAGAAGGTCCTCAAAGTAGCTGCCGTCCAGGTCGCCGCGCAGCTCCTCGTACACCGGGCCGTACTTGAGCGCCAGCGTCGCGGCGTCGTCATCGTAGAGCCACGTGCTCAGTGCGTCGCACGCAATGGCCACGCCGTCGGCGATGCCATAGTCGCGCTGGCGCAGGTCGTATTCGTTGCTGCTGATGATGGCCTCCAGGCGCTCGCGCGGAACGCCGTGCTCACACAGGTCGCGGCAGGCGTCTTGGAACACGCGACGCAGCTCGCGCGCCACGCCGGGCTGCGCGTTTTGCAGCATGATGAGCTCGTAGGGCTGCAGGCTCTCGGCCGCGGTGTAGCTCACCACGTTGCCGCCCAGGCCGGCGGACAGAATGGCCTTCTTAACCGGCGCTTCGTTGGAGCCCAGCAGCGCCTCGAACAGGATATCCGCCGCGATCGTGCGTTTGCGGTCGAGCGCACTGCCCAGCACCAGGCCCAGGCCCACCAGGGCGTTCTCGGGCGTGGTGGCCATCTCGACGCGCTTGTACTCGCAGGTCACGGGTGCCTGCACGCCCAGCGGATTGGGCGCCAGCGTGGACGGGTCCTCGCCGGCGGCGACGGCAGCGTCCATGCGGCGGCTCGCGGCACTCGGCTGCGACAGATAACGCTCGTCCAAAAAGGCCAGTGCGCGGTCCACATCTAGGTCGCCGTAGAGCGTTATATAAGAGTTAGAAGGATTGTAGTGGCGCGCGTGCGTGTCCAGGAACTGCTCGTAGGTGAGCGCGGGAATCGCGCGCGGGTCGCCACCGCTCTCGTGTGCATAGGCGGTGTCGGGATAGAGCGCGGCGTTGACGGCATCGTCCAGCACACTCATGGGGTCGGACAGCGCACCCTTCATCTCGTTGAACACCACGTTCCGGGCGTCGTCGCGGTCGCGGTGGGGCATGGCCAGCCAGATCTCGTCGCAGGTGAAGCACAGGATGGGGGCCATGATCTTGGTCATGGTGTCCAGGATCAGGAACAGGGCGGTCTGGGCGCTGCGGCGCTTGGCGCCGTCCTTCTCCTCGCAGTACAGGCGGTCCTTGATGATGTCTAGATAGAAGTTGGACAGCTCCACCACGCAGAAGTCGTTGACCGCGTGGGTGACAGCGTTGAACTCATAGTCATTGTACGCCTGCTCGCACTTTTCGATGAGGGCGTTCAGGCGGGTGACGGCCCAGAGGTCCAGCTCCTCCATCTGGTCGGCGGGCACCAGATGGTCGGCGTCGAAGCCGTCCAGGTTGCCCAGGCAGTACCGGGCGGTATTGCGGAACTTCAGATAGTTCTGGCTGAGCTGCTTAAAGATGTTGTCCGAACAGCGCACGTCCACATGGTAGTCGGCAGAACCCGCCCACAGCCGGAGCAGGTCGGCACCATACTTCTTAAAGATCTCCGCGGGGTCTACGCCGTTGCCCAGGGACTTGTGCATGGCCTTGCC
>CABTAA010000245.1 GCA_902482615.1 uncultured Collinsella sp. | reverse complement strand
ACGCTCTTCCGATCTATGCTGTGATGGCGCAGGTGCTGCCCGGCGTGCCGACACATGTCCAGGCGCCCCAGTTTGCCTGCAGCGCTTTTGTCGCCGTAGATGCCAAAGGCCGCGTGCGCACCGGTCGCAATTACGACTTTAAGGACGACACCTCAGCGCTGCTGGTGCGCAATCACCCACGCGGCGGCTATGCCTCCATCGGGTTTGCCGCCCTTAACAACCTGGGCGATAATACTCCGCTTGACTCCGTCGCCGGACGCGCCGCGGCGTTGATGGGCCCGTTTGCTCAGCTCGACGGTGTTAACGAATACGGCGTATCCATTGCCGTACTCACCCTGGATTCCAAGCCCTGTGACCAGGACACACAACGCCCCGTCATCAATACCTCGCTCGCCATCCGTCTGGTGCTCGACCGTGCCGCCACCACGCAAGAAGCTGTCGACCTGCTTTCTGCCTACGACATGCACGCCATGGCCGGACGCGATTACCACTTCTTTATCAACGACGCCGCCGGTGACGCGCGGGTGGTGGAGTGGGATCCGCGCGATCCGGACCGCGCTTTCAAGGCGACTCCTGTACGCCAGGTCACGAACTTCTACGCCTGCTATGGTGACGAAGTGCTGCCCAACCAAAAGAATGGCGAGCTGGGCCATGGTAAAGAGCGCGCCGTCGCAATCGCCGATGTCCTTGACGCCCATGTCGGTGCCCAGAACGAGGCAGTCGCTTGGAAGGCCCTACGCGCTGCGGCGCAAGAGCCCAATCCGGAAGACATCACCAGCAACACGCAGTGGTCGGTCGTCTTTGACAACACCGAGCCCGCTGCCGCCATCACGCTGCGCCGCCACTGGGGAGACGTCGACGCCTTCGCGCTGTAAGGCGCTGGCACCGTCGTCCTTACGCTCGCCTGACGTTGCTTACATTTCTATACATTTGAGCTAACACGTTTTACCCCCGCATCAACAGTGTGCGGGGGTAAACTTATGCGCATGTTATAACTTGCCCGGAAGGATTCACCATGCTTAGGATCGGTCTTCTTACTAGTGGCGGCGACTGCCAGGCGCTCAACGCCACCATGCGCGGCATCGTCAAAACGCTCATGACCAATAGCGAAGAGCCTATCGAGATTTATGGCTTTGAGGACGGCTATCAGGGCCTTATCTACAGCAGGTTCCGCGTCATGACGCCCGCCGATTTTAGCGGTATCCTCACCCGCGGCGGCACCATCCTAGGCACGAGCCGCACGCCGTTCAAGCGCCTGAACATTCCCGAGGCCGACGGCGTCGAGAAGGTGCCCGCGATGGTCCACACCTATCACAAGTTGCAGCTCGACTGCCTGTTTATGCTGGGCGGCAACGGCTCCACCAAGACCGCCAACCGCCTGCGCGAAGAGGGCCTCAACGTTATCGCTCTGCCCAAGACCATCGATAACGACACCTGGGGCACCGAGATGACCTTTGGCTTTACGAGCGCCATCGACGTCGCCACCAAGTGCATCGATGACATCCACACTACCGCCTCGAGCCACGGGCGCGTGTTCGTTATCGAGATTATGGGCCACAAGGTTGGCTGGATTCCGCTGTATGCCGGCGTCGCGGGCGGCGCGGACGTCATCCTGATTCCCGAGATCCCCTACGACATGGACCAGGTCATCAAGACCATCGAGCATCGCATGGAAACCGGCAGCCGCTTTACCATCGTGGCCGTCGCCGAGGGCGCCATCTCCAAGGAGGACGCGGCGCTGTCCAAGAAGGAGTACAAGAAGAAGCTCGCTGAGCGCACGAGCCCGTCGATCGTCTACGACATCGCCAAGGAGATCGAGGCCAAGACCGGTCGCGAGACCCGCGTCGCCATCCCCGGTCACACGCAGCGCGGTGGCCAGCCCGACGCTCAGGACCGCATCTTTGCGACCCAGTGTGGCGTCGAGGCAGCGCTCGGCTGCCTGCGTGGCGAGTTTGGCTACATGATTGCCTTGCGCGACGGCAAGATGTGCCACATGCCGCTCGAGGAGGTCGCCGGCAAGCTCAAGTATGTCGACCCCCAGAGCGATCTGGTGCGCGAGGCCAAGGCGCTGGGCATCAGCTTCGGCGACGAATAGCCTCGGCTGGAACCGCCCCATCGGAGGCCTCAGGGCTTACCCCCCCCCAAAAAAATCGTCCTCGGACATGTCAGGACCCCGCTGCGCGCTTCGCGCGGCGGGGTCCTTCCGTCCTGCGGAAAAATTTGGGAGGTAAGCCCTGGGGCCTCCTACGGTAACTAAGGAGACCGAGGCTATTCGCCTTCTTGCTGCGAGTGCCTAGGGTGGGGTGCAACGTGCATTTTCGGGAGTTTTCAGCAGCCGTGGGTGCCTGCATACTGGATTTTGGGCGAAAGGTAGGCACCATGGGCCGCATCCTGTAAAAAAACGAGCG
>CABTAA010000244.1 GCA_902482615.1 uncultured Collinsella sp. | reverse complement strand
TTCATGTACTGGCCGTTGACGTTGACGCGCTCGGTCGGGCTCTCGTCAAAGCGGGCGAAGTAACGGCCCAGCATCATAAAGTCGGCACCCATGGCAAGGGCGAGCGTCATGTGGTAGTCGTAGACGATACCGCCGTCGGAGCACACGGGCACGTAGACGCCGGTCTCCTCGTAGTACTCGTCGCGAGCACGGCAGACGTCGATCAGCGCGGTGGCCTGGCCACGACCGATACCCTTGGTCTCGCGGGTGATGCAAATGGAACCGCCGCCGATACCGACCTTGATAAAGTCGGCGCCGCAGTCTGCCAGGAAGCGGAAGCCCTCGGCGTCGACGACGTTGCCGGCACCGATCTTGACGTCCTCGCCGTAGTTGGCGCGGATCCACTCGATGGTGCGCTTCTGCCACTCGCTGAAGCCCTCGGAGGAGTCGATGCACAGGACGTCGGCACCGGCCTCAATGAGCAGCGGCACGCGCTCAGCATAGTCGCGGGTATTGATACCGGCGCCGACCATGTAGCGCTTATCGCCGTCGAGCAGCTCGTTGGGGTTGGTCTTGTGGCTGTCGTAGTCCTTGCGGAAGACGATGCCCATGAGGTGATCGTTGTCGTCGACGATGGGCAGGGCGTTGAGCTTGTTGTCCCAGATGACGTCGTTGGCAACCTTGAGGCTGATGTTCTTGTCGCCCACGATGAGCTGCTCACGCGGGGTCATGAACTCGGAGACCTTCGTCTGGTGGTCATCGCGACTGGGGCGATAGTCACGGCTGGTGACGATGCCCAGGAGCTTGCCCTTAGGAGTGCCGTCGTCGGTAACCGGCATGGTGGAGTGACCCGTCTTCTCCTTGAGCTCGATGACCTGTTCCATGGTCATATCGGGGGTCAGCGTGGAATCGGACTGAACGAAGCCAGCCTTGTGATCCTTGACGGCCTTAACCATAGCGGCCTCGGACTCGGCGCTCTGGGAACCATAGATGAAGGACAGGCCGCCCTCGGTAGCGAGCGCGACACCCATGTCGACGCCCGAGACGGACTGCATGATAGCGGAAACCATGGGGATGTTCAGGGTGATTGCCGGCTTCTCACCGCGCTTAAAGCGGGTCAGCGGCGTCTTAAGAGAGACGTTGTTGGGGATGCACTGCGAGGACGAGTAACCAGGAACCAGCAGATACTCCGAAAACGTGTGGGACTCACCGGGAAAGAACGTAGCCATGTTTCTCCTTTTTCCATGCGACCGGTCGGCTGCAGGCCTCGTAGGACCCAGCCCAACCTTGGGCGCCCAATACTGGGGAAGTATCTTAACGCACTTTGACTGCTACAATGCATGATTTAAGAAGAGCACACGAGGGTTTGACGCTGGCATTGCGTTTGCCCAGCAAACACTTTAGCGGGGAGACGTGGAGCACATGGAGTACAAGACGACGGCAAAGTTGGTCATTCAAGCGTGCGACAAGAATCTGCCGGGCGTATTTGGTCACGGCTGCGTCTTGCTGCTGCAAGGCATAGCCCGCGAGCACTCGCTCAACCGCGCCGCCAAGAGCATGGGCATGGCGTATTCCAAGGCCTGGCGCATTGTGAACGAGGCCGAAGGGCAGCTGGGCTGCAAACTCATCGAGCGCGACGGCGCCCGCGGATCCACGCTCACGCCGGCCGGCGAGCGAGCCATCGCGGTCTACGAGGAGCTGCAGGCCGACATCAACCAGGTCATAGCCGCCAAAGCCGACGCCCTCATCGCCAGCATCAAAGAGTAGCCCATTTGGGACGGGGTCTTATAGCCGCACAACCCCTTCTCATAAGTTGCGGTGAAATAGGGACTGTTTATGCGGTTAAAGCCGTAAATCAATCCCTATTTCACCGCAACTTATGGAGTCGGGGATGATTTAGCTAGTTGCGAAGGGCATTATCTAGGGTGGACGCTACAACTAGGGGGTCGTCGGTGCCGGCGAAGAGGCGGATGGTGCTCCCCTGCTTGCCGCGTGGGGCCGAAAGGCGCGTCGCTGCGCCGCCGGCGGGCGATGTGCGGAACTCCCCCGACAAAGCATCGAACAGCTCCCCTGCGCTAAGCTCGATAAGATCAAATTCAACTGCCGGGCCAAAGCCGTGCTCGAGGATTCCTGTTGCAACCGCATGGTCGGGATGCGAGCTCAGACCGGGATAGCGCACGTCACGCACCATCTCATTGGCGGCCAGATACTCGGCCAGCGCACGTGCGCGGTCGAAATGTGCCTGCATGCGGGCATCGAGCGTGTCCAGCCCGCGCTCCAGCACACCGGCCTCGTCAGCAGGCATATCAAGCTTGGCCAAGCCACAGCCCTCAAGCAGGGCATGCGCGCACTCAGCCGCGGCATCCACGCGATGGCGCTTGAGCTGCGAGCGCGCGACCGATACGGCAACCAACTTGCGCGGGGCCTTGCCGGCGCA
>CABTAA010000243.1 GCA_902482615.1 uncultured Collinsella sp. | reverse complement strand
CCATCTTGCCGGCACGGCTGCCGCCACCCATACCCAGGTTCTTCATGGCGCCGCCAAAACCGGCCTGCTCATGGCCCTTAAAGTGGGTGAGGCTGATCACGATATCGGCATCCATGAGTGCCTGGCCGATCTTGGCCTCGTGCACGTACTCGCCGCCCTCGACCGGGACGAGCGCCTCGTCGGTGCCCTTGAGACCGTCGGCGATGATGATCTGGCAACCCGTGGCATACGGGGTAAAGCCGTTCTGGTAGGCGGTGTCGATGTGCTCGAGCGCGTTTTTGCGGCTACCGACATAGAGCGTGTTGCAGTCGGTGAGGAAGGGCTTGCCGCCCAGCTCCTTCACGACATCCGCGACGGCGCGGGCGTAGTTGGGACGCAAAAAGCTCAGGTTGCCCAGCTCGCCAAAGTGAATCTTGATAGCGACGAACTTGTTCTCAAAGTCGATCTGCTCAATTCCGGCGTGACGGATGAGGCGCTTGAGCTTGTCGAGCTGGCTCTCGCGAGCATGCGTGCGCAGGTTGGTGAAGTACACCTTAGCGGGTGCTGCGGGTGCAGTTGCGGTCATAGATCTATCCCCTCGGTCTATATGGCGTTACAGACATAGAGGATGGTACCAGTTAAAGCAGAGTTAAAGTCAAGTACGGAACCTAGTCATTGGGGACGTTCTTAAATGACTAGTCGCAAGGGACACTCTTTCGCCGCCCGGCAGTTGGGGACAGTCCTTGCCAGCCGGCCGGCGAGCCGACGAATGGCAAGGACTGTCCCCGATGGCTACTCCTGCACTTTGAGGGCTTCGGCCAAGCTGACGCGCTTGATGGAGCGCGTGTGCAGCAGTGCCACGACCAGGTAGGTCGCAAAGCCGATTCCTGCGCACGCCGCCATGGACCAAGCGGGCACGTAGATCTCGATATTGCCGTTGTAGGCGAGCAACATCGAGCGGAAGATGGCCGTGAGCGAGCCAATAATGACCGGCAGGCTCAGCACGAGCGACGCCACCACGCACAGCGTGATCGAGCGGATGTACAGATGCGAGATCTCGCCATCGCGATAGCCAAAGACCTTCATGTAGCTAATCGAACGGGCGCTGTGGTCGATCACCGCCTTGGTCAGCAGGTACATAAACAGCAGGAAGATAAACACCGCGAGCCCGACCATCATGCCGATCATTTTGCTCATCATGCCGATGAACTGGTCGCCCACGGCGCGCATGTCGTCGGGCGTGGTGTCGCCGGCAAAGTAGCGCGCGTCGAGGTCGAGCTTCTCGTCGCTCACATAGCCGTTGAAGTAGGCCGCATCGTTGCCAAAGAGCTCGTTAAAGTCATCGATACTCATATAGATATTCATGTCCGACTTGGAGCCCCAGGCACAGTCCTTGCCCACGTACTCAAAGGAATAATTCTCGCCCTCATACTTGTCGCCGAGCGTGACCTTCTGACCCTCGCTCCAGCCAAACTTGTCGAGCAAGCCACCGCCAAAGACGACGCGTCCGCTGCCGACGTCCAGCCCTTTCCAGTAGCGCGAATCGGGCGAGATGCCGTAGATGAAAATCGTCTCCTCGCCATTTCCGCCACCGCGGTCGTATTGCAGCTGGTAGACGGCGTATTTCTCGGCTTGCGCAATTGCGCCTGCACCATTGTCGATCGTATTGACCGGGTGGATATCGTCGTTGTCAGTGTCAATCTTAGAGGCCTTGTCGATCAGGTCGATGGCCTCATCGCGATCGCAGCCGAGGGCATCGGCAAGATCGTCGAGGCGTGCATAAAGCGCATCCTTCTTGTCCTGGACCTTGGCGAGCGCGTCCTGCGCCGCAGTCAGGCTCTCGGCAGACGGAGATGCAGTCGCGGCATCGGCTGCCGTCTGCGCCGCATCGGCCGCGTCATCAAGCTCGTCATCGGCATCTTGAGCGGCGGAAAGCAGCGCGCCGTCAACCGACTGCAAGCGCTCGAGTGCTGACCACTGCTCGCGCTCCTCGGCAGTGCCCTCGAGCTCCAGCGGCGCCTTGAGCGTGTACTGGTGCTCGGCGACCAGGCTCGTCTCCAGGTTGTCCGCGTAGTGCGTCATCGTGGGCAGAATCGCCAGGCCAAAGAGCAGCAGCAGCGACGCAAATGCAATGCCCACGAAGAGCGTGGCAAAGTTGCCCAGGTTGCGCAGGAAGATGCGCAAGCGGAAGCGGGAAACAAAACCCATGCGCTCCGGCAGCTGCAGGCCGCGCTTGGTGCCAGACTTGCCGCTCGCCTCGTGGCGAAGAAACTGCAACGGCGTCTTGCCCATCTTGCGAAGCAGACCCACCAGCGTGATGAGAATGAGCGCAGCGGCGGGAACCACGGCGCACTTCACAAAGATCTCCCAGCTCCAGTACACCTGGAAGGGCGGCAGGCTGTACGAGCCGTAATAGAGGCTGCGCATGGGCTCGGTAA
>CABTAA010000242.1 GCA_902482615.1 uncultured Collinsella sp. | reverse complement strand
CGTCCGACTGGAACACCTTTGAGATGATTCGTTCCTTCGCCGCTCGCGGCGAGAATGTCGCCGGCCTCAACGCCAACACCGACGGCGCCTATGCCATCGGCTCCAACCGCAACACCGAGATCCACACCTTCCAGATCCGTCACGGCATGGATCCCGAGATCGCGACCATCCAGTGGGAGATGCTCTCCAACGCTGAGTTCTCCGTCGCCATCCCCCTCTACTCCGCACTGCTCACCGAGGTCAGCCCCTACTTCAGTGATCAGGATGTCTCCTTCGATCACTGCGAAGAGGAAGACGTCGTGAACAACGAGGAGCCCAAGAACTCCATCAACTACGTCCTCATGGACATCAACACGCTCGCCTATGAGAACCGCGACCACTGCGCCACCGGCGTCCGCGCCTATCTCGACGCCCTGCAGAAGGAACTCATCGAGCAGAACCTGACCGTCGACGAGGCCATGCAGGCCGAAGAAGGCACCGAAGCCCGCACCGCCCTGGCCAACAAGGCCGGCAAGGCTGCAACCAAGAACACCTATGTTAAGTGCAAGGCCATGCTCGAGGAGATGCGCGACTACCTCCAGGAGGGCGATTTCTCCGAGGAGTTCGTCCCGAGTGACTACGATGCTGACAACGACTGCCTGGTCGAGTCCATCACCTACGCCGACGAGGCCCTTTCCGATGAGGACGTGGCCGAGCCCGAGGCCGAAGAGGAAGAGGTCACCGAGGAGAAGTCCGAGGGCAACAACATGGCCGCCATGGCCGTTGGCGCCGTCGTCATCATCGGTGTCTGCGCCTACGTGATCTATCGTCGCAAGAAGGCCTAAGGCCCTCATGTCCTAGCTGAACGGGCAAGGCAGCGATGGCAGCCCCGCCCGCTCAGCCCGCTCTTTTGACCGGCGGGGAACCCGCCTGAAATCTTTTTAAAAAAGATTTCCCCGCACACACTTCGCTGTGCTATAGTGCAGCGCAACAGCAACTAGGTGCGACCGCGCCATGGCATCACGAAAGGAGCCACCGACATGAAGAACACGATGACGTCTCTCAACAACTGGTGGTGGCGTGATGCGAATACGATCGGTCGACAGTGAGTCCCTCACGCCTGTTTTTGCGCTCTAGGTGATTGGAAGGCCTCCGGTTTCGACCGGGGGCCTTTTTCTATCTCGAGCCCGATCGCATTCGCATCACGCGCCTCCGCTTTTCTCTTGCACCCCCATTCCGAAAGGATTTTCACCATGTCTCAGAACACCACCGCCGCCCAGCCCCGCACCGTCCAGACCGCCGACCGCGGCAAACTTGACGTCCGTGCTCTCGTCCTGCTCGCCATCCTGCTCGCTGCCGGCTTCATCCTCAACTTCACCGTCGGCAAGGCCATCTCGGGCATCTCGGGCGGCATGATCAGCCCCGAGTTCATCATCTCGGCCTTTTGCCTCACCATTCTGGTCATTCGCCCCAACATCGGTCAGGCGCTCGTCATTGGCCTCATCTCGGCTGCCGTGATCCAGATCACCACCACATCGCCGTTCGTCGATTTTGCCGCCGAGGGCATCGCCGCCATGCTCATGGCCGGCATCGTCAACGCCGCCGGCAAGAACGGTCAGGTCAAGCCCGCCATCGCCATTGTTGCAACCTTCCTGACCACCTTTGTCTCCGGCGTCATCTTCATGGTCATCAAGATGGCCATGCTCGGCGTGGTAGGCGAGCTCGCCGCCGCCATGTTGCCCGTCGTCGCCATGACCGCCGTCTTTAACGCCATTCTGGTCGGCGCCCTCTACTTGCCCATCCAGAAGGCCCTGAAGCTCAACTAACCCGCTCGGCTTTACGAGCCACCCCATCTTGGCGTTCATTCGTCGCTCGCGCTCCCAAGTACGCTTCGCTCCTCTTTCGCGCCAACCTGGGGTCCCTCGTAATGCCGTCTCCGTGCTCCACCACCAAAGACTGTCCCAAACGACTAGCTTTTGGGGACGTTCTTAAACGACTAGTCATTAAAGAACGTCCCCAATGACTATGAAAGGTATCCATGGAAACGATCATCAACGTCGACGATGTCTCGTTCTCCTATGGCACGCAGACCGAACAGGCGCTCAGCCACATCTCGCTCGGCGTGAACAAGGGAGATTTCATCGGCATCATCGGGCCCTCGGGCGCCGGCAAGTCCACGCTTGCCGCCTGCCTGTCGGGCGCCGTGCCCCACCACTACACCGGCGCGTTCTTTGGGTCCGTCATGGTCGACGGCCACGACACCTGCGAAGTCTCGCTCACCGACGTGTCGCAAATCGTCGGCAGTGTGCTGCAGGATATCGACACGCAGATGGTCGCTTCGGTCGTCGAGGACGAGATGCTCTTTGGCCTCGAGAACTTTGGCGTTCCCCACGACCAGATCGAGCAGCGCGTGAGCGAAACGCTCGAGACCGTCGGCATCAGC
>CABTAA010000241.1 GCA_902482615.1 uncultured Collinsella sp. | reverse complement strand
TCGACGAACCCAGCGGGTACAGGTCGAGCGTGACCGTGCCGTTGTGGATCTCGCACTCGTGACCGCTGATCACGTCACTCGCACATTCGTCGAGCGCCGGAATCGTCACGCGGTGTGAATTGCGCAGGCTGCGGTTGATGATGACGGTCGCGGTCTCGCCGTCTTTGCCCGTACGGTTGTAGGCCAGCACCTCGTCATTGAGCGCGAAGGCCTTGATTTCACCGTCGATCATAAACGGCAGCGCGCGGCGCACAGCGGATGCGTTCTTGACGATCGCAAACGTATCGAAGTCGTGCAGGTCTTCCTTGGTCGGCATGGTGCGGCGATTGCCCGGATCGGTCAGGCCCTCAAGGCCGTACTCGTCGCCATAGTAAATCGAAGGCACACCGGGGAACGTCATCTGCATGAGCGTCGCGAGCCAAAAACGGCTCTTGGCCAGGCCCATCGCGTTTTCGTCCAGACGCCATTTGCTGCGCTCGCACTCGGGCAGCTGCGACTCGTCAGGGCCGCCGCCGAGCACCGAGATAATGCGCGGACGGTCGTGGCTCGAAAGCAGATTAAGTGCGCAAGACAGGGCCTCACGCGGATAGTTCTCGCGTAGGGTCTCGATATCCTCGGCAGCCTGGTAGGCGTTTTTGTAGCCCATCAAAAAGCCGATGACCATGTCGCGGAAGGGATAATCCATAGCAGAGTCCAGCTCGGAGCCCTGCAGGTAGCGGCGCAGATGGCCGTAGCTAATCTTGTTGGAGGCGTCTTCCCAGACTTCGCCGAGCAACAGTGCGTCAGGCTTTTCGGCAAGTACGGCCTTCTTGATCTCGGCCAGGAAGTCGTCGGAAAGTTCGTCAGCGACGTCCAGGCGCCAACCATGGGCACCGGCGCGCAGCCATTTGCGGATCACGCCGTTCTTGCCCAGGAGCCTCTCGCGTACCAGCTCGGACTTCTCGTTGATGGCCGGCATGTTGCACACGCCCCACCAGCAGTCGTACGAGCCGTCCTTGTGGAAGGTAAACGCATCGCGCCACGGCGAATCCTCGCTCTGCCAGGCACCCACACCGGGGTAGTTGCCGTAGCGGTTGAAATAGATCGAGTCGTCGCCCGTGTGGTTGAAGACGCCGTCCAGGATGATGGAGATGCCCAGCTTCTCGGCTGCCTGGCAGAGCTCCGTAAAGTCCTGCTCGGTGCCCAGAATCGGGTCGATCTTGGTGTAATCGGCCGTGTCGTAGCGGTGGTTGCTCGCGGCTTCAAAGATGGGGTTGAGGTAGATGGCCGTAAAGCCCAGCTCGGCGATGCGGGGCAGGTCTTCCTGGATACCTTTGAGTGAGCCTCCGTAGAAGTCCCAGGTCTTGATGGAGCCGTCCTCGGCGCGCTCGTACACGGGCGGCTCGTTCCAGTCCTCGACCATCCGGCGCTGAATGCCCTTGCGCGGTTTTTCGAGTTGGGCCATTGTGCGCTCGCGCCAATGCTCGTCACGGGCGTAGCGGTCGGGGAAGATCTGGTACACCATGCCGCGCTCGTACCAAGTGGGGCGGTTCTCGCGGTGCTTATAGACGGTAATCTGGAAGGACGGCACCTCGGCGTAGTCGTAGGTTACGCCCTCGCCGCCGGTGCGGCCCTGGGGCGCGCCCAGGCGAACCTCGGGCTGGCCCTCGATATTGCAGATAAAGCTGTACCACACAAGACACGGTTCAGTGCATTTGAGCTCGCCTGTAAAAATGCCATCGCCTTCGTGCTCCATCGGAATCAGGGTCTCGCCGACTTCATCGACCCAGGTACGTAGGGTGAGTGTTGCCTGGTTGGGATCGGCATCCTCCAAAATCACCGAGAGTGCAACGGTAGTTCCTGTGGTCACAGCGCCAAACGGAGTGCGAAACTGCGGTAGGCGGCTGTTGTGTATCAATCTCATAGTACGGTCCAGTTCAATAGAATCACGGCCTGCGGGCCATGGGCTTTACGCACAAATTGTAAGTATATCTGTTGTACACAGGGTGTATAAACAACATCCGTTTACCATCGGCGAACGGTTGTCCAAGAAAATCGTTTTACCATCCAAATTATCGCGATATTCGAAAAAGCCTAGACTGATACTATTTTTAGCCAAACAAAAATACTTCGGTTTACTACGACGAATTGAATGATCTTAACCACGGTCATATTGGTGATATTAAAACCGCAGGTAGAAGCGTTGCCGATTTTTTAGATTACTCGCTGTGGTCGGCCGGAGCCATTTTGTCGTAGTAAACCGGCCCTCTTTTTAATACATAAGTTCAACGCAAAAGAGGGCGCCTGGTTGGGACGCCCTCTTTTGCTTTAAGGATTAAGTTTAATCGTCCGGATTAGCGGCGCTTGCGGGTGGCAGTTGCCTTGCGGACGGAGGTCTTCTTGGTCGGGGCCTTTTCCTCGACCGGAGTGGCGGGGGAGACCGGGGCCTCCTTGGCGGGCTT
>CABTAA010000240.1 GCA_902482615.1 uncultured Collinsella sp. | reverse complement strand
TGCGGCTCGATACCTATACCGCCAACTTGCCGTATCGTATCCTGAGCCAGCAGCCCATTGTGGCGACCGACAAGACGGGCTGGTTTACCGAACTTGGCCGGGTGCTCGACCGTGCCGAACAGCGCTATGAGGAAGGCCGCCATAAGGGCGTGCCGCACGGCGCGTTTGAGCGCTCAGTAGTTCGCGTGTATCGCAAGCATTGGGGAGGTTCTGATGACCGATAGGATGATGTCTCGCCGTCGCCTGTTTGAGGCGGCTGCCGGTGCGCTGTTGCTTTCGGGCTGCTCGGTGCAGGATGACTCCTCGACCAAAAAGGTCAAAAAGCAGGAGAAGATTAAAAAGGCCGAGTCCTCGGACGGTACTAAGCATCTACGCGATAAGGACGAGCTGTACGAGGTCTACGACGACTCGGGCATTGTGACCATGTACCTGACGGTCTCGCGCGGCAACAGCTCCGAGAATACCGACCACAGCTGGGCCGAGATCAACACGTACTCGGTGTATGACTATGCCGACATGGGCGTGACGCGCTATCAGGTTATGGGCCTGCTGCAGCCGGGCGACGAAGACGGCCCGGTGGCCGGCGAGGTTGGCTATGGCGAGGAAGCGCCCAATGCCACCGTGCAGGTGCGCGGTCAGACATCGAGCAATAACTCGCAAAAGAATTACAAGGTGGAGCTCAAAAAGGGCAAGGGTACCTGGCGCCAACAGCGCGCGATTGCGCTCAACAAGCACATGGGCGAGGGTATGCGTTTTCGCAACAAGATGGCCTACGACCTTATCCGTGGGATTCCCCAGATGATGGGCCTGCGCACGCAGTTTGTGCATCTGTGGGTGTGCGACCAGACCGAAAAGTCCAGCGACACCTTTGAGGACTACGGCCTGTTTACGCAGGTGGAGCAGCTCAACAAGACGGCGCTTAAGGCGCACGGCTTGGATAAGAGCGGGCATCTGTACAAGGTGAACAGCTTCGATTTCCATCGCTACGAGGACACCATTAAGCTTGCCGATGATCCCGGCTACAACCAGGCAAACTTTGAGGGCATGCTCGAGATTAAGGGCGATTCGGACCACACCAAGCTCATCGAGATGCTCGATGCGCTCAACGACGAATCGCAAAAGATCGACGACGTGCTCGGCACCTACTTTGATACCGAAAATCTGGTCTATTGGCTGGCGTTTCAGATCCTGACGGGCAACTGCGATACGCAGAACCGTAACTGCTATCTGTACAGCCCGCTCAACTCAAATACCTGGTACTTTTTAGATTGGGATAACGACGGCATGCTGCGTAAGCTGGAGCTTTCTCTTACCGGGTTTTCGGACTACGCGAGCTGGGAGCGCGGCGCAAGCAACTACTGGGGCAACGTACTGTTCAATCGTGCGCTGCGCAGCAAATCGTTCCGCAGCGAGCTCGACCGCGCCGTCAAGGACCTGCGTTCGTATATGACCGAGGCACGCCTGAGCAAGATGATCAAGCACTACCGCGAGGTTACTGAATCGCTGGTCTTTGCTTCGCCCGATATCGACCATCTGCCTGTCACCAAGGACCAATACGAGCAGATCGCCGCGGCGATTCCCTCCGAGATCGAGGAGAACTACAAGAGCTTTCGCGAGAGTTTTAAAAAGCCCATGCCGTTCTACATCGGCGTGCCGCAGATCGATAACGGTAAGCTACGTATTAACTGGGATGCGTCCTACGACTTTGAGGCGCGCGACATTCGCTACACCGTGGAGCTTGCGCGTGACTATGCCATTAGCGATGTGGTCTTTAAGGCCGAGGACGTGCTGCTTCCCGAGGTGACCTGCGATGCGCCCGATACCGGCCAGTATTTTGTGCGCGCGCGTGCCACCAACTCCGACGGCTTTACGCAAGATGCGTTTGACTACTATGTGACCGACGACGGCAAGCACTACGGCATGAAGTGTTTTTACGTGCAAGACGGCGGTAAGGTCGTGGAGGACACGTATGAGGAGGGCTAGCGCGCTGCTTGAGCGCTTGGCGGCCCCGCCTGTGCGTACCACGCAGGAGCGTTACCGCCACGAGTTCAAATATCTCATTAACGAGGGCGAGCACGCTGCGCTTGCCTGTCGCATGGCGCCGGTGTTTAAGCTGGACAAGCATGCGCGGGCGGGTGGTTACACCATTCGTAGCCTGTATTTTGACGATTACTGCAACTCGGCCTACGAGGAAAAAGACGCCGGCATTCTCATGCGCAAAAAGTATCGCGTGCGTATCTATAACGGCAGCGACAAGGTGATTAAGCTCGAGCGCAAAAAGAAGTACGGCAGCTGGATTTACAAGGAGGATGCGCCACTTACGCGCGGCGAGTTTGAGCAGATTCTGGCCGGCGACTACGACTTTTTGCTGAGAAGCTCCTATCCGCTCTGTCGCGAGTTCTACATCGAGTGCATTTGCAACGTGATGCGCCCGCGGACCATCGTGGACTACGAGCGCGAGCCGTGGG
>CABTAA010000239.1 GCA_902482615.1 uncultured Collinsella sp. | reverse complement strand
CAGCGTCAAGCCGACCGCCGTTCGGTAGAACGGCGGAAGGAAATAAATGCACGAGCTCGGAATCGTCTATCACATCATTCGCGATGTCGAGAACGTGGCGCGCGCCAATGGCGTGCGTCGCGTTTCGAGCGTCACGCTGCTGCTGGGCGAGGTCTCGGGCGTCGTTCCCGACTTGCTACTCGACGCTTGGCGCTGGGCGGCAGATAAAAAGCCCATCACCGAGGGTGCAGAGCTTATCGTGGAGCCCGTTGAGGCCGTGACACATTGCGAGGCGTGTAGCTGCGACTACGCGACGGTCGAGCACGGCAAGACCTGTCCCCATTGCGGTAGCGGCGAGACATACCTGCTGCAGGGCCAGGAGGTCATGATCAAGCAGATCGAGACCCCCGACGAGGACCCGGCAGACGCTGTCCCCGACGGTCCTTCCGACGTCCCCGACGCCGTCGACGCCGCCAACCCCCTCCACATCGTCTAGTCCTTAGTCGTTGGGGACGTTCTTACATGACTAGTCAAACAAGAACGTTCCCAACGACTACTTGCGCTAAAACATAAGTCACGAAAAAAGTCAAGCCATGTCTGTTTAAACAAAATGGCGGCAGTATAAGCGCATTCGCGCTTGCCTAAAATCGATATTAATGAACAGCCTGCTTGTATCTGTAAAATGCATGGCTTGATGAGCGACGCCTTGTCGTGTAATGAGTCAAAAAGCAGTAACGTAATCAACTTGTAACAAACTTAGACGTTTAAACAAATAATCCAACCTTTTGCGGATTTAGCTATAATTCCACAAACCAAACAGGTATACTCCTTTCATGTCGTGTAGGAATTACGTAGACAAAAAGGAGGTTATGTGATGGTAAGTATTGTTCTTGCTAGCCACGGGGACTTGGCAGCTGGAATCAAGCAGACGGGCTCGATGGTCTTTGGCGATCAGCCGTCTGTTGCCGTGGTCTCGCTCGAGCCGAGCATGGGCCCCGACGACTTCCGTGCCAAGGTCGAGGAAGCAATCGCTTCCTTCGAAGACCAGGAGCAGGTGCTCTTCCTCGTTGATCTGTGGGGCGGCACGCCGTTCAACCAGATCAGCGGGCTCATCGAGGGCCACGATTCCTGGGCTATCGTCACCGGTGTCAACCTGCCTATGCTCATCGAGGCATATTCGCAGCGCTTTGACGCAAAGAACACTGCACATGCGATCGCAAAACATCTCGTGACTGAGGCTAAGGCTGGCGTGCGCGTCAAGCCCGAGTCTCTGGAGCCCGAGGAGAAGAAGCCGGCTGCGGCCGCCGCTGCTCCTGCAGGCGCCATCCCTCCGGGAACGGTCATCGGCGATGGGCACATCAAGATCGCCCACGTCCGTATCGACACCCGTCTGCTTCATGGCCAGGTGGCCACCACGTGGACCAAGCAGATCAACCCCAACCGCATCATCGTGGTTTCCGACGGCGTTGCTCACGACGAGCTCCGCAAGACCATGATCGAGCAGGCTGCCCCTCCGGGAGTCCATGCCAACGTCGTGCCCATCAAGAAGATGGCCGAGGTCGTCAAGGACACGCGCTTTGGTGACACCAAGGCCATGCTGCTCTTTGAGAACCCGCAGGATCTGCTCAAGGCCATCGAGGCCGGCGTCGACATCAAGGAAGTCAACATCGGTTCCATGGCTCACTCCAAGGGCAAGGTCGTCGTCACCAACGCCGTCGCCATGGGCGATGACGACGTCAAGACTCTCGAGGCCCTCAAGGCCAAGGGCGTCAAGTTCGAGGTCCGCAAGGTTCCTTCGGATTCCTCCGAGGATCTCGACGCCATGTTGAAGAAAGCTAAGGCCGAACTGGCCGCTCAAGCATAGTAAAGGAGGGTCCGATACATGTCTGCAATCACTATTCTGCTTGTTGCGATTGTCGCGTTGCTTGCCGGTATGGAAGGCATTCTGGATGAGTTCCAGTTCCATCAGCCGCTCGTGGCATGCACGCTTATCGGTCTCGTAACCGGTCACCTTCAGGAGGGCATCCTCCTGGGCGGTTCGCTCCAGATGATGGCCCTTGGCTGGGCTAACGTCGGCGCCGCTGTCGCGCCTGACGCCGCTCTGGCCTCGGTCGCTTCTTCGATCATCATGGTGCTCGCCCTCAACGGTGGCGCCACCGATTCGGCCAAGGCCGTTACCACCGCTATCGCCGTCGCCGTCCCGCTGTCGGTCGCTGGTCTGTTCCTGACCATGATCTGCCGTACCATTGCTACCGCTATCGCTCACGCCATGGACGGTTGCGCCGAGAAGGGCGACTTCTCCGGCATCGAGCGCTGGCAGTATGCTGCCATCCTCATGCAGGGCCTTCGTATCGCCATCCCGGCAGTGCTTCTGTGCGTCATCCCGGCCGAGGCCGTTACCAACGCGCTTAACGCTATGCCCGACTGGCTGTCCGGCGGCATGGCTGTCGGCGGCGGCATGGTCGCTTCCGTCGGTTACGCCATGGTCATCAACA
>CABTAA010000238.1 GCA_902482615.1 uncultured Collinsella sp. | reverse complement strand
TCCAGCATTGTTACCAGGCCCTTGATCTCCACGGTGTCGGCGGCGGAATTTTCGTTGAGGGCGCGGACATCCTGGAGAATGTCGGCCATCTTGTAGATGGCGTTGTCGCCGCGGTCGGGAGCGGAGCCGTGGCAGGAGGTGCCGTGAACGTCGACGCGGATCTCCATGCGGCCGCGGTGACCGCGATAGATGCCGCCGTCGGTGGGCTCGGTGGAAATGACGAACTCGGGCTTAATGCCGTCCTTGTTGTAGATGTACTGCCAGCACATACCGTCGCAGTCCTCTTCCTGGACGGTGCCGACGACCATGATCTTGTAGCCCTCGGGGATGAGGCCCATGTCCTTCATCATCTTGGCAGCGTAGGTAGCGGAAGCCATGCCGCCCTCCTGGTCGGAGCCGCCGCGGCCGTAGATGATCTCGTCGGTCTCGTAGCCCTCATAGGGATCGGCGTCCCAGTTCTCGATGTTGCCGATACCGACGGTGTCGATGTGGGAGTCGATGGCGATGATCTTGTCGCCCTCGCCCATAAAGCCCATAACGTTGCCCAGGCCGTCGACCTTGACCTCGTCATAGCCAAGGCTCTCCATCTCGGCCTTGATACAGGCAACAACCTCACCCTCCTCGCAGGACTCAGAGGGATGGGAGATCATAGCGCGCAGGAAGCGAGTCATATCAGCACGATGAGACTCAGCAGCAGCCTTGATAGCGTCGAAATCGAGTTCTTTAGCCATTGTTCATAACCTTTCAAACGAAGGAATCTACCTGTGAGGTGGCGGAGCGATACCTATTTACTCCGCCCCAACGATTAGCAAGTGGGATATTCGCCTTCCCAAACAATGCGGCGATACTGGTCGGGATCCGTATCGCCCTCGGTGGAGAAGCAGAGCACGGAGCTCGTCTTGTCCAGGCCGATGAGTTCCTTGAGCTCGGCGTACTCGGGATCGAGCATGAGAGTCTCGACCAGACCGGTGGTCACAGCGCCGGACTCGCCGGAGATGACGCGCGGGTCGCCCTTCTCGGGAGCGCCCAGGGTGCGCATGCCGCGAGCGGTGACCCAGTCGGGGCAGGACACGAAGGCGGTGGCGTGGTTGCGCAGGATATCCCAGCCCAGGATGTTGGGCTCACCGCAGCACAGACCGGCCATGATGGAGGGCATGTCGCCGTCCACGATGCGCGGGTCACCGTCGCCGGCGGCAGCGCCCTTGTACAGGCAGGCGGCAGGCGCGCACTCAACCACGACGAAGGTGGGCGGGTTATCGGGATACAGGTTGGTGAAGTAGCCCACCACGGCGCCGGCGAGCGAACCCACGCCAGCCTGGACAAACACGTGGGTCGGGCGGTTGATGGCCATCTCGCGCAGCTGCTCGGCAGCCTCGGAAGCCATGGTGCCGTAGCCCTCCATGATCCAAGACGGGATCTTCTCGTAGCCCTCCCAAGCGGTGTCCTGAACGATGACGCCGCGCTCGCAGGCGTCGGCCTCGGCGGCGGCCATGCGCACGCACTCGTCGTAGTTGACCTCTTCGATGGTCACCGTGGCGCCCTCGGCGGCGATGTTATCGAAGCGGGGCTTGGTGGAACCCTTGGGCATGTGCACGACGGCCTTCTGGCCGAGCTTGTTGGCGGCCCAGGCCACGCCGCGGCCGTGGTTGCCGTCGGTGGCGGTGAAGAAGGTGGCCTGGCCGAAGTCGGAGGCGAGCTCGTCGGAGGTCAGGTAGTCGTAGGTGCAGTCGGCAACGTCCTTGCCGGTCTCGTCGGCAATATAGTTGGCCATGGCAAACGAGCCGCCCAGAACCTTAAAGGCGTTGAGGCCAAAGCGATAGCTCTCGTCCTTAACGCACAGGTTGGACAGGCCCAGGCGCGCAGCCTGACCGTCCAGACGGGCAAGCGGAGTGACGGTATATTGAGGGAACGACTGGTGGAAGGCGCGGGCCTTCTTCACGTGGTCGAGGCTCATGATTCCCAAGTGCTTGTCATCGCTCTTGGGCATCGTGTTGCCCGCCCACTGGATCTTATCGGCCATACGGTGAACTCCTTAAGTCCTCTCTTGCCGGCCCCCTCATACGCGTTTCAGCCCATTCCCATTCATGCGACTGAACTTTTATGTGGATGCCAAACAAAAAGTTTGTTAGCACTGTTCTATCACACTTTTTGATTGGTATACCTAACGAATTGTTTGTTGCCGTAATCGGTACTTTTTCGCCGCCGAACGGTCATGAATTGCCTTGTTGATGGATTTGTTTGCGGTCATGTGTGGTTTATGGCACAGTGAGCCCAAACTAATTTTTAGGAAGGTACCCATGACCCCCGCACAGATTGAGTTTTACAAGCGCCTCGCACACGGTCTGGCGCTCCAATTTGGCCCCAACTGCGAAGTCGTCGTCCACGATCTGGAGACCGAGGACGTGGACCACTCCATCGTAGTGATTGAAAACGGCCACGTCAGCGGGCGCAAACTGGGTGACAGATCGGAAGAGCGTCG
>CABTAA010000237.1 GCA_902482615.1 uncultured Collinsella sp. | reverse complement strand
CCCGGCCCCCGCCGGACAGGCCACACTACTCGCAGAGCAGCTTAGCGATCTGGACGGCGTTGGTTGCCGCGCCCTTACGGATTTGGTCGCCGCAGCACCAGAAGGTGATGCCACGCGCAGCCTCGGGGTTCGAGATGTCGCGACGCACGCGACCGACCCAGATCAGGTCCTGGTCGGACGTATCCATCGGCATGGGGAAGCGATCGTGCGCATCCTCGGCGCTCATGTCGTCAACCAGCTTCACGCCCGGAGCGGCAGCCAGCGCAGCACGGGCCTCTTCCACCGTGATGTCGCGCTCGAACTCGAGCGTAATGCTCTCGGAGTGCGAACGCAGCACGGGCACGCGCACGCAGGTGCAGTTCACGCGTAGCTCGGGCAGATGCATAATCTTGCGGCCCTCGTTCTGCAGTTTCATCTCCTCGGAGGTAAAGCCCTCCTCCTTGACGCCGCCAATCTGCGGAATCAGGTTGCTCGCCAGCTGGGCGGCAAAAGCGCGCGGCTCGGGAATCTCCTCGCCACGGCCCAGGGCGGCCAACTGGGCCTCAAGCTCGGCCATACCGGGAGCGCCAGCGCCCGAAGCCGCCTGGTACGTCGAGACGATCATGCGCTTCACACCAGCGAGCTGATGCAGCGGCCACGTGGGAACCAGGCCGATAATGGTCGCGCAGTTGGGGTTGGCGATAAGGCCGTGATGCCACTTGATGTCGTCGGCATTGATCTCGGGCACAACCAGCGGCACCTCGGGATCCATGCGGAAGGCATGGCTGTTGTCGACCACGACGGCGCCGCGCTTGACGGCCTCGGGCAGCAGTTCCTTCGCGATATCGTCGCCAGCGGCTCCGAGCACAATGTCGCAGCCCTCAAAGGCCTCAGGGCAAGCCTCTTCAATCACGATCTGCTCGCCGCGGAACTCGACGGTCTTGCCCGCAGAACGCGCGCTCGCCAGCAGCTTAAGCTTGTCGACCGGAAACTCCTGCTCGTTGAGGCACTCGAGCATCTGGGTGCCCACGGCTCCCGTCGCGCCCAAAATAGCAACCGTGTACTGTTTCATGCTTCCCCCTTTAAAGGTTTTGGCTTTTGCCCGCACGCCGAGCAGGCTGATTATTGTTGCCAGTGTATACAAGAACGGGGCGGGCACGAAACCCGCCCCGTCGAAACGAAACCGAAACGAAACGCCCCGCCGTAGATTTTTGGCACTTGTCCCAAAAATGCACCGGGACGGCAGCTACTTGCGGAGCGCGGCCAGGGCGGGATCGACCGGTGCGGGGACCTCCAGGTCGGAGACCTTCACAATGCCGTTCTCATCGGAGAAGGCACGGTAGATGGTCTGAATCGCCAGATCAAAGTCCTTCTCCTCCACACCGATGATGATATTGATCTCGTCGCAGCTCTGCGAAATCATGCGCACGCTCACGCCAGCTTGACCAAGCATGCCAAACAGGTGGCCCGAGATGCCGGCACGACCACGCAGGTTGCGGCCGACGGTCGCGATGAGCGCCAAGCCCTCGACAACCTCGATCTCGAGCGGCTCGACCTCCTGCTGAATGTCGCCCACGAGCGAGTACAGCGAGTCGTGCACATCCTGCTCCTGCACCACGGCGCCAAAGCGGTCGACACCGGTGGGCATGTGCTCGACGGAAACGTCATAGCGCTCGAAGACCGAAAGCGCACGGCGCATAAAGCCGACACGCGGCTTGGTGCGGTCGCGGGCAACGTTGATGGCGACAAAGCCGCGCTTGCCGGTCACGCCGGTAATGATGGGCTCCGCCTCGCCCTCATCGGCCGTCTCGCTAATGATGGTGCCGGGGTCCTGCGGCGCATTGGTGTTCTTGATGACCAGCGGAATACCAGCCTCGCGCACGGGGAACACAGCCTCCTCGTGCAGGACGCTTGCGCCCATGTACGAAAGCTCGCGCAGCTCCTCGTAGGTAACGCGCGCAATGGGCTGAGCCTCGGGAACAATACGCGGGTCGGCAGAATAGAAGCCCGAGACGTCGGTCCAGTTCTCGTACAGGTCGGCGCCCAGGCACTTAGCCAAGATCGAGCCCGAGATATCGCCGCCGCCACGGTCGAGCAGCTTGATCTGGCCCTCACGCGTCGCGCCGTAGAAACCGGGCATAACAAAGCCGCCCTGCTGACCGTACTCCTGCACCAGCTCGGAGGTGCGATTCATGCTGAGCGTACCGTCGTGATGGAACGCCACAACCGTCGCGGCGTCCAGGAACGGCAGGCCCAGGTACTCGGCCATCAGGCGAGCGGTGAAATACTCGCCGCGGCTCACGAGCTCCTCGGTGGAGTAGCCGCCCGAGCGGGCGCGCTCGGCAAAGGCCGCAAACTCCTCGCGGATGGGATAGGTGAGCTCCAGCTCGTCAGCGATATCAAAATAGCGCTGGCCAATGTCCTCGAGCAGTTCCTCGCACGACACGTGATACTTAACGTGCGCGTTAACCAGGTAGAGCAGGTCGGTCACCTTGGTGTCGCCCTTAAAGCGGCGGCCGCAGGCGGAAACCACCACAAAACGGCGGG
>CABTAA010000236.1 GCA_902482615.1 uncultured Collinsella sp. | reverse complement strand
GTGGCCGCGGCCGCCACAGCTTGGGCAGGTATGGGCATGCTCGGAGGAGACAGAACCCGAACCGCCGCAGTTGCTACAGGTATCGAAGCGCGTGTAGCGGACGGTCTTGCGGGCACCGCCCTTGGCCTCCTTGGCGTCGAGTTTGATATCGACGACCACATTGGCGCCGTTCTCGGGATTGTAGGCAGCCTGCCCGCGACGCTGCTGGCCCCAGGCGCCGCCAAAGGGAAAGCCGCCCTCAAAGGGATTGCCATAGCCCGTGTTGCCGGCGTAGCCGCCACCATAGGGCGAAGCTGTAGGAGCACCGGCAAAGGGATTGCCAGAACGCATGGCGTCGTAGCGCGCACGTTTTTGCTCATCCGAAAGCACGGCGTAGGCCTCGGAAACCTCTTTAAACTTTTCCTCGGCATCCGGCTCTTTGTTGACGTCCGGATGGAGCGTGCGAGCCTTTTGCTGGAAGGCCTTTTGAATATCACGCGAGGTGGCGTCCTTGGAGACACCCAGAATCTCGTAGTAATCTTTTTCGTTCATCGTCGCCATGCGCGGCAACCTCCTGCTCACAGCAGCGTATATATTCCGGTAATTCTACCCGAGCAGCCTAAGCTAGATCCCAAAACAGCTCGAACAGAACATTTCCATCGAGCCAGCCCAAGTGGGTAGGTGCCAGACGAGCTCGAACATGGCCCGCGACGACATCTGCCAAAGTGAAGGGTCCCTCATGGACCCCGAGCGTCTCCGGCACCCAAGTGGCAAGGCCCAACTCGAGCGCGCGATCGCAAGCAGCTGTCAGCTCGCCCGTTGGGATGACGCAAGCCGCACGAACCAACAGGTCGGACGCAATACCACGCGTCATGCGACAAGCGAGCATCAGGTCTTCAGCCGCAGCATCACGCTGCGACAGATATTCGGCCTCGAACGCCGTCGCGTCATCGTTACGTTGCACCAGACGCACGCGATATGAATCGCCTCGAGAAGACACGCCGGGGAACAAACCTGTAAGACGGTCGAAATCCTCGGCGTCGAGCATGCCCGCGGCAGAACGACCCAGGCCCAGGTAGCCCCGTCCGGTCCAGTAGGCAATGTTATGGGCGCACTCATGGCCGTCGAACGCGTAGCTCGCCACCTCATACGGGTGATAGCCGGCGGCACCCAAGAGCTCGCGTGCCACGTCCATGCATGCGGCCTGAAAATCCTCATCAGGCTCGAGCGACTCGTCGCGGCACGCCATGCGATAAAGGGGAGTCCCCTCCTCAAGCGTGAGCGGGTAGACCGACACATGATGCGGAGCCGCCGCCAGCACGCCATCGAGCGTGCGCTTCCAACTCACTGCGGTCTGCCCGGGAAGTCCGCACATAAGGTCGCACGACACGTCAAGCCCAGCGTTCTTGACCGTCGCGATGGCGGCGAGCGCCCGATCGGCATCGTGGATACGGCCGATGGCGGTAAGTTCGGTGTTATCGAGCGTTTGCACGCCCAGAGAGACGCGTGTGACACCAACCTTGGCAAGCGCAGTGGCAAGCTCGGCGGTCAGCGACTCGGGATTGGCCTCGCAGGTAAACTCAACGGGGGCGCACCACGCACGAATACGCCGCGCCAACTCCACCAGGCGCTCCCCCGCCAGCGACGGCGTACCGCCACCAATATAGACGGTGCGGATCTGGTCAAGGGCCCCAGCCTTGCCAAAAGCATCGAGGCGCGCGAACAACTGCTCAAAATAGACATCGAGCGCAGCGCTCAGGTCGCACGGAGCAAAACTGCGCGAGTCAAAGTCGCAGTACCGGCACTTTTGGGCGCAAAACGGCACGTGCACGTACAGCGCGGTAACGGCCACCCTTAAGCCTCCAGCGGATGAGGGGGCACCGATTCGCCGGCTGCAAGGGCAGCCTCGCAGGCCACCACATCGCGCTCGATCTCATCGACCAGCGCCATAAACTCCTCGTATGTGGAACAGCGCACAACATGGGCACGCCAAGCGGCAGCATGGGGCATGCCTTTTAAGTACCAGCTTGCGTACGTGCGGGCACGCGACATGAGCGGCAGGAACTCATGCGTCAGCGTTAGGTGCTCACGCAGGGCGTCTAGGCGCTCGACGGAGCTGCGCGCCGGCACCGGCGTGCCATCGAGTGCAAGGGCGCGAGCATCGCCGAACACCCAGGGGTTGCCATAGATACCGCGTGCGATAAACACCGCGCTGGCACTCGAGCCTTGCAGATGCTCAGCAGCGTCCTCGGCCGAGAAAACATCACCCGAACCGATCACGGGAATCTCGACGGCATCTGCGACCTCATCGACAACCGACCAATCGGCCTGGCCCGTGTAGAGCTGCGTGGCGCAACGACCATGCACGGCGACTGCGGCAGCCCCTGCGCCCTCAAGCATCTGGGCAAATGTCGCGGCATTGCGGTCCTCGGCATAAAAGCCCTTGCGAATCTTGACGGTCACGGGCACGTGCGCCGCGCCCACCGTGGCCTCGACGATCTTCTCGGCCAAATCGGGCGTGCGCATGAGCGCCGAGCCCTCGCCCTTGGTGACAACCTTGCGGGCAGGACAGGC
>CABTAA010000235.1 GCA_902482615.1 uncultured Collinsella sp. | reverse complement strand
TGCGCATGCCGGTCGAGGTTGCCGCGGCGGCATGCAAGGCTGCGCACGAGGTGAGCCTGCCGGTTATGGCCCATGTCGAGAGTACCGAGGGCGTGAAGGCCGCGCTTGAGGCCGGCGTTGACACGATTGAGCACGGCGCTCCGTTGACGCCCGAGATTCTGGAGCTGTACCGTGGCGCCGCGGGCACGCAACTCGAGGGGCGTGCGCCCAGTGTTACCTGCACTATCAGCCCGGCGCTGCCGTTTGTATTGCTCGACCCGAAAAAGACCCATTCGACCGATACGCAAAAGAAGAACGGCGATATCGTGTGCTCGGGTATTATCGAGAGCGCTCGTGCTGCACTGGAAGCTGGCGTTAAGGTGGGTCTGGGCACGGACTCGAGCTGCCCGTTCGTGACGCAGTACGACATGTGGCGTGAGGTGGCCTATTTTGCCAAGTATGTCGGCGTGAGCAACGCCTTTGCACTGCATACGGCTACGCAAGTCAACGCCGAGCTGCTGGGGCTGGGCGGCGAGACCGGCACAATCGAGTGCGGCAAGGCCGCCGATATCCTGGTGACGCGCGAGAACCCGCTCGATGGCCTGTGCGCACTGCGTGAGCCGACGCACGTGATGTGTCGCGGCGATCTGGTGCGCAAGCTCAAGGTGAAGCGTATTCCCGAGGTGGACGCCGAGCTCGACGCGATTATGGCCATGCCAGCCGAAGCGCTTGCCGAGGAGCTGGCCCGCGACGGCGTGGCGTAGGTGTGACAAAGGGACGGTCCCTTTGTCATAATCAAAAAGCCGAGGTCTCAGCGCGAGGCCTCGGCTTTTTTATCGAACAAATACTTAAGATTTGGGACAAACAAACCTGATTAATTTGTCCCGCGTGCGGGCGCTAGGAGCGGGTTTCCATCTTGGCGTGGCACTTGGGGCAGGTGACGCGGATCTTGCCCTTGCCCTTGGGGACGGAGAGCATCTGGCCGCAGTTGGGGCACTTGAGGTATGCCGTGGTCTTGCGCCCCTTCCACATCTTCTTGGCCGTGCGCTTGGCACGCTCAAAGTCTTCCTTACTGGTGCCGGCTGCGCGTGAGGTGCTGGCCGCTGCAGCTCCGCCGCCCAAGCTAGCTACAAACTTGCCCAAGCCGGGTACGTTTGCAGTCGCGGCGACAAAGGCCTCGTTCTCCTTGCGACGTGCGTCGATATTTTTGGACAGGCCGCGCAGCACGCCAATCACGATTACGGCGATGGCAATCCAGCTGAGCCACTGGATGCGGGCTATCGATCCGATCATCGCGATGACGATGCCGGCAAAACCCATCACGATGGTGAGTTCATCGGCACCATTGCGACCCTTCATAAAGTCATTCATGCAAATTGCCTTTCGTTCGATATGCTGCACGCCTTTATACCCGATTTAGAGCAAGGGGGACAGGTTAATCTGCACCAATGTGGTGCAAACATACCTGTCCCCAATGCCCCAATTACTTGGAGAGCTTGTCGACAACGCGTTCGATCTCGGCGAGCTTGGCGGCCTTTAGGTCTTCGTCGCCCGATTCGATTGCCGAAGTCACGCAGCCCTCGATATGCGCCTTGAGCACGTCGGCGTTAATACGCGCGAGGAGTGCCTGCGTGGCCATGAGCTGCGTGGAAATATCGACGCAATAACGGTCCTCATCGACCATCCGCAAGATGCCGTCGATCTGGCCGCGCGCCGTCTTGAGCATGCGGGTCACCGATTTGTGGTCTGCCATCATGGCGGGTCCTCGTTTCTGGTCGATCTTCCGGATGCCCCCGTCAGTTGCGGTGAAATACGGACCGTTTAAAGGCCTAGGGCGGCACAACAGTCCGTATTTCACCGCAACTTCTGGGGATTGAGTAGACAGCGTCTGCTACGCGGCGGTTACGGACAGGGCATGGAACTTCTCGCCCGCGGCCTCGACAGCGGCGGCGAGCTGCTCTGCGGTCACGGTGTCGGCACACTCCACCTGGACGGTCTGGGTCTCGTGATCGGCGTCGGCGTCGGTCACGCCGGCTACGTTGAGCAGCGCCGTCTCGACGGTGGCATCGCAATGGCCGCACATAAGGCCGGAAGTCTTGATTGTGAAACGCATGGGTATTCCTCTCTGCTGTGTCGGCTTTCCCAGGCACCCGACCTTGACCCTCAAGCCGTCGCTCGCGTACCAAAGTACGCGTCGCTCCTCTTTCAGGTCAATCTCGGGCACCTGGAAAACCCGTTCTAAATGGACTTAATGGTGAGCCTATTTTGCCACTTTAGGCTTAAAGGTTCGCAGGCGCAGCGCATTGCTTACGACGCACACGCTCGACAGACTCATGGCCGCGGCGCCAAACATCGGCGAGAGTTGCCCGCCGGTGAGGGGGAAGAACACGCCCGCGGCGAGCGGAATGCCGATGCCGTTGTAGAACAGCGCCCAGAACAGGTCCTGCTTGATGTTGCGGATCGTGGCGCGCGACAGCTCGATGGCGCGGGCGACGTCCATGAGGTCGCTGCGCATGAGCACCACATCTGCCCCCTCCTTGGCGATGTCGGCGCCGGTGCCGATGGCCAGACCCACGTC
>CABTAA010000234.1 GCA_902482615.1 uncultured Collinsella sp. | reverse complement strand
CACGACGCTCTTCCGATCTCCCAACGCCATAGCCACCTGTATCGGCACGCGCTGCATGAACGTGCGCTCGGCCATCATGATGAGCGCCGTGTTCAACTTCCTCGGCGTGCTCATCATGACGCACTTTAATGCGAGCGTCGCCAACACCATCTCACATATCGTCGACTTTGGCGGAAACAGCACCATGGCGCTCGCCTGTCTGTGCGCGGCGCTGTTCTCCATCGTCGTCTACGGTGCCACAGCGTCGCGTTTTGGCATCCCCACCTCGCAAAGCCACAGCCTTATCGCCGGCCTGACCGGTGCCGCTATCGCCCTCGGCGGCGCGAGCAGCGTCAACGTCCACGAGTGGATGAAGGTCATCTACGGCCTGGCGCTCTCCATCGGCCTGGGCTTTGTCATGGGCTGGGTCCTGTGCAAACTCGTCTCGATTCTTTTCGCCGCCGCCAACAGGCGACGTGCCAATGTCTTCTTTAAATACGCTCAGATCGCGAGCGCCGCGGCCATGAGCTTTATGCACGGCGCGCAGGATGGACAGAAGTTCATCGGCGTGCTCTTTTTAGGCGTGGCCTTCGCAAACGGCCAGACCAGCGTCGGCGATGCCGGCATCCCCATCTGGATTATGCTGCTGTGCTCGGCCACTATGGGTATCGGTACCAGCGTGGGCGGTGAGCGCATCATCAAGTCCGTCGGCCAGAGCATGGTTAAGCTCGAGAAGTATCAGGGCTTCTCCGCCGACCTCGCGGGCGCCGCGAACCTGCTGCTTGCCACCCTTACCGGCATCCCCGTGTCCTCCACACACATCAAGACCTGCGCCATCATGGGCGTCGGTGCCGTCAAGCGCCTCTCGGCCATCAACTTCGGAGTCGTCAAGGACATGATGTTCACCTGGTTCTTCACCTTCCCCGCCTGCGGACTCATCAGCTTTGTCATGGCCAAGCTGTTCATGATGTTCCTCTAATCAAACCGAACGTCCATCCGGACCGCAACACTTCGCCCACCCGTCTTCGCCTCGAAAGGACCCACCCATGGCAAAGAAACCCGATTCGTTCTACTTTGACAACTACGTCGCTTGCGCCGACCTCGCCGTCCAGGCCGCAGAGCTGCTCACCAAGATTTTTGAGAACTTCGATCCCGCGCAGATTCACGACATGCTCAATAAGATGCATGCGATTGAGCATGCGGCAGACAAGAAGCACCACGAGCTCGAAGACGCCCTGCTCACCGCCTTTATCACCCCGCTCGAGCGCGAGGATCTGGATCTGATGAGCTGCGCGCTCGACACCGTGCTCGACCGCATCGAGGGCGTCGTGCAGCGCGTCTACTTCACCAACATCCAGAGCATCCATCCCGACGCCATCGTCATCGCCCACAAGGTGACTGACGCCTGCCGCGCCATGAAAGACCTGATGGTCGAGCTGCCCAACTACCGCAAGTCCAAGACCCTGCGCGAACTCGTCATCCAGATCAACACCATCGAGTCCGAAGCCGACGAGCTCTATATCAACGCCATGCGCAACCTGCACGTTAACGGCAAGGACCCGCTCGAGGTCATCGCCTGGCGTGACGTGTACGCCTTCCTGGAGTACTGCGCTGACTGCTGTGAGAATGTGGCCGATGTTGTGGATTCGATTGTCATGAAGAACAGTTAATTGGGGGTACGTGTCCCGGCGGCGAAGGGCCGGCACCTGTTTGCTTTCTCACTCCGGCTGCGTAGCAGAGTCGTTCGAAAGTAAACAGGTGCCGGCCCTTCGCCTTACGTATCACCATTGGAACTTTGGCTGATAGTTTTAGCGCAATGGGGGGTTTGGCTGAAGGGACCTTTGGTACCCGTTCGGACACTTTGGCCCTTGATGAGCGTTTGGCTGATTGCTGCTTTGGGTACTCTTTGGGCACTCTTTGGGTTACTTTGGGTTTGTTTGATTTTTAATTGTTGGAGGGCTTGTATGTCGTATATTGATCTGGCTCGGTCTCGGTATTCTTGTCGCGAGTTTGAGAATCGTTCTGTTGAGCAGGCTGTGGTGGATGCCATTGTTGAGGCTGGGCGTATTGCTCCTTCTGCTTGTAATAACCATCCAACCCGTGTGATGGTGTTGGATACGCCTGAGCTTCTGGAGAAGGCTGCTGCTTGTCAGCCTCGGTTTGCTCGTGATGGGTCTATCTTTGGCGCTCCGCTTATCTTCCTTATTTGCAGCGTTACCGATGATGCCTGGGTGCGCCCGTATGATCAGATGAACTCGAGTGCCATCGATACTTCGATCGTCTGCGATCAGATGATGATGGAGGCCACCGAGCAGGGCCTGGGAACGTGCTGGGTATGCCATTTTAAGCCTGGGGTGGCACAGGAGCAGTTCAATCTGCCCAAGGGCGTCTATCCCTATCACATGCTCGTCTGTGGATATCCCGCCGACCACATCGCCGATCCCGAGCATCGCGAGGCCCGTACCATTCCCCTCCCCAACTTCCTCCTCAAGTAGATTTTTGGGACATGCCTTAAAACCTACCCTTGACCGCTCACGATCGCGTCGAAAATGTTGGTGTAAGGGTGACGCCCTAGCGCCCGTTTAACGA
>CABTAA010000233.1 GCA_902482615.1 uncultured Collinsella sp. | reverse complement strand
AGTTGATCTCGCAGTCCAAGCCGGTAAAGTTGCCCTCGGCGTCGCAGCCCAGCGTAAAGGTGCCGTCCATGGCGTGGCGCTTGGGATGGAACGCGAGCGACTCGGCACGCGTGAGCTTACACTTCACGGGACGCTGGAACTTATATGCGGCGAGCGCGGCCAGGTGCTGGATGGACACGTCCTCCTTGCCGCCAAAGCCGCCGCCCACGAGCATGGTCTCGACGACCACGCGCTCGGGCTCGTTATCCCAGCCAAACATATGGGCGCACTCTTTGCGCGTGTCGTAGGCACCCTGGTCGGTCGACTGCACCTTGACGCCGTTCTTGTACGGGAAGGCGACGGCGCACTCGGGCTCCAAGAAGGCATGCTCGGTAAAGGGCGTGGTAAAGCGCTGCGTCACGGTGAATGCGCTCTCCGCCAGCGCCTTGGCGGCGTCGCCGCGCGTCACGTGACGGCTCTGGCACACGTTGTCCTTGAGCTCCACCGTGTTGCCAAAGGCAAAAAAACTGTCGTGCAGGCGCGGGGCGTCGGCCGCCTTGGCCTCGACAATGTTACGCACGGGCTCCAGCGGCTCGTAATCAATCTTTACGAGCTTCTTGGCCTTCTCGAGCGTCGCCTCGTCCTCGGCGACCACCAGCACAATGGCATCGCCCACGCAGCGGGTGATATCGCCCTGGGCGATCATGACGTCCCAGTCCTGGATAAGGTGACCGACCTGGTTGACCGGCACGTCCTCGGCGCGCAGGATGCCCACCACACCGGGCAGGGCCTCGGCCTTGGAGGTATCGATGGAGAGCACGCGGGCGCGCGGATACTTGGAGCGCACGGCGCTGGCGTAGGTCAGGCCCGGCTGATCGAGCTCGTCGATGTCGTCGGGATACTTGCCCTCGCCGAGCACCTTCTTGCGCACGTCAATACGGAAGGCGCGCTTGCCCACGCCGTAGTCGTCGCCGCGCTCCAAGTCCTCGTCGATCTGTTTTTCGCCGCGGAGCACCGCAGCTGCCAGCGAAATGCCCTCAATAATCTTCTTGTAGCCGGTGCAGCGGCAGACGTTACCGCGAATGGCGTACTTGATCTGCTCCTCGGTGGGTTCGGGGTCCTCGGCGATGAGCGCCGCACCCGCCATGACCATGCCGGGGATGCAAAAGCCGCACTGCACGGCGCCCACGGCGCCAAAGGCGTACACGAAGGCCTCGCGCACGTCCTCGGGCAGGCCCTCGACGGCCACGATGTTGCGGCCGGCGGCAAGCGCGGTGGTCAGCACGCAGGCCTTGACGGCCGCACCGTCCACGTGGATGGTGCAGGTACCGCATGCGCCCTCGGAGCAGCCGTCCTTGGCGGAATGGATATGCAGGTCGTCGCGCAGGTAGCGCAGCAGCGGTTTGTTTTGGGTCGTCGTGCGCTCGATGCCGTTAACGGTAAAAGTGAATTCCTGTGCCATGGTGATTCCCTTCTACACGCCGGCGGCGATGCCGGTGCGGTCGTGGATGGCGCCATGCGGGCACACAACCGCGCACATGCCGCACGACAGGCAGTCCGCGCCGTCGATATGGGCGCAGTTGTCCTCGATGCGGATAGCGCCGGCCGGGCACTTTTTGGCGCACATGCCGCAACCGATGCAGCTCGTGTCGCAGATCTTGCGCGCAATGGCGCCCTTATCGGTGTTGTTGCAGCGCACCAGGATGTTCTGGTAGCCGGGAACGAAGGCAATCACGCGCTGCGGGCACGCCATGCCGCACAGGCCACAGCCCGTGCACTTGGAGCGGTCCACGCGGGCGACGCCGTCGACCAGCGCGATGGCACCGTGGGGGCAGGCCGTAACGCAGGCGCCACAGCCAATGCAGCCTTCGCTGCAGCGGGCGTCGCCGCCTGCGGAGGCACAACCGCTTCCACAGGCAACGTAGGCCACGTGATGTTGAATGGATTTGGCCATAGGAGACTCGCCTATTTCTTAAGAAGGTACGGATAGTTGTCGCGCACGGCCCTGATGGTCAGGCGGACGGCCTCGGGAAGACCGGTGTTGACGGCATCGACCGAGACGGTGCGGACCGTGCCGGCGACGCGGACCTTAAAGTGGTCCTCGTCCACGGCCAGGAAGCCCTCGTTCTCGGAGTTCTCCATGTCCTGCTCGCTCCAGAACAGGGTGAGCTTGTCCTTGTAGGGACGACCCTCCTGGTAGGGACAGAACACGGCGCAGTTGCCGCACTCGTTGCACATGCCGTCGACGTGGACGACCTGATGCTTGGCCAGGCCCGGCACCTTAATGGCAACGTTGGCGCGGTTGGGGCACACGTCGCAGCAGACCTCGCACACCGAGCCGCAGCCCAGGCAGCGGGTCTTGGTGCAGTTGCGCTTGTCGCGGCACAGCGACCCCTTGCGCTCGTAGCAGGTGTCCTCGCGACCGGCCTGAGCATTCTGGTCGGCGTACTTGTTAAAGTCCACGCCGGCGATGGCACGGGCGACCTCGGCGGCATCGGCGATAGCCTCGACCACGGTAGCAGGACCGCGACGGCAGTCGCCGGCAGCCCAAACGCCCTCGACGCCGGTGGAGGTGGCGGCAAGACGGCCGCGACG
>CABTAA010000232.1 GCA_902482615.1 uncultured Collinsella sp. | reverse complement strand
ATTTAATGGCTCACCCGGACGCCGTTGCCGATGAGGCGACGGCGCTGGGCTTGGGTCTATTTGACTGCGGCGTCAATCCGCGCGACTTTTCGGCCGCAAACGAGCGCGCCTGTCGCCAACCAGGCATCATCGCCGGCGTTGGGCTTCACCCCTGGTGGCTCGCCGATGGCCACTGCGGTTTTGTCGAAGTCAATCTGCTTTGCGAAGTTGCTGCCCAAGAACGCTACATCGGCGAAGTCGGACTCGACTTTTCCGCGCGCTTTGCTGGAAGTGAGCCGCTACAAATACAGGCACTTAACCGGCTCTGCGATGCGCTCGTGCAGCATCCTCTTACCGGGCGCGTGATATCAATTCACGCCGTTCGTTCGGCAGGAGCCGTACTGGACGTCCTCGAATCGCATGGACTACTCATCCCAAACCCCGACTCCCCCGTTATCATCTTCCACTGGTTTAGCGGTACTTCGGACGAACTCGTCCGCGCGCGTAATGCGGGCTGTTATTTTTCCGTCAACGAACGCATGCTCGCATCTAAACGAGGACGCGAATACGCACGACAGATTCCACTCGATCGTTTACTGCTCGAGACCGATTCACCAGCCGAACCAAACACAGAAACAAGCGCACAGTCGCTCATCAGATCGCTCACAAGGACCTCGATGCGCATTGCCTCACTCAAAAACTGTGACGCAAAGCGCATCGAGTCGGCAGATTTAGCAAATGCGCACGCTGTTTTTGACCTTCGCTAACCCCTGTGGGCTAAAATGCCAAGGGACATGCGAATCGCACAACGCAGTCCCTATTGGTAGGCAGTACAATTCGGCAGCATTACACCAATTCGTGCATGAGATCACGGTTGCGTGCATACAATTCGTCGAAGATATGACGGCGCGACGCATATAACTCGTGGGCAGCCATATCAGGCACGATTGTTTGCGCAACGCCAAGGACTCGGGCGAGTTCATCCCATGATGCATAGGCGCCACCTGCGAGAGCTGCCATGATGGCATCACCGAAGCATGCACCCACCGTAACCTTGGCAACCGAGACCTCGCGCCCGCATACGTCGGCGATAGCCTGCATCCAAACTGGATTCTTGGTTCCACCTCCGACAAGCATAATGCGCCCAATTGGCAGTCCATGCTCTCGCTCGATAATGTCGACATGGGATGCAACGGTATACGCGACGCCTTCCAAGGCGGCGCGAACCATATGGGCTCGCGTATGCCTTCCGGTCAGGCCAAAGAAGACGCCACGCGCCTCGGGATCGTTGAGCGGAGTACGCTCCCCCGCAAAGTACGGCAGACACCGGAGCCCATCGGCACCCGGCGCCACGCCGGCGGCATCATGCGCCATAACCGAATAGGCATCGGGGCCACCGTGGCCCTCGGCCTCTACGGCGTCGCGATACAGCTCTTGGCGCAGCCACGATGTGAGTGCGCCCGCCGTATTGGTCCCCGCGCAGATCCCGTAAGTTCCGGGAATAATAAACGTCCCTGGCCACAAGCGGGCATCATCGATCATATGATCAGCTAGGTAGATGAAATACGCCGTACTCCCCAACTGAACCATCATATCGCCGGGACGGAATACACCCGTCGAAATGGCCTCGGCACCAGAGTCGCCCGTTCCCACTAAGACAGGTGTCCCTGCCGCGAGCCCCGTCGCCTCAGCCGCACGCTGCGTAATCACCCCGGCAATATCGGTAGCCGACATCACCTCCGCCATCTGGTCAGGCCGGCAGAAACGAGCACATTCCCGAGCATCAACCTTCCAGGTGTAGCGGTCGTATAGGGGAAGAAAATCCTCCGCCAAATAACGGTCCACCGTAAAACGCCCCGTCAACTTTGCGCACAGAAACGATGACGCCGTCAGGAACTTCGCGGCACGTTCGTGCACCTCGGGCATATTCTCCTTAAACCACAAGATCTTGGGAGCAATATCTGACGAACAGGGATCATGCCCGAAAAGCTCGCGTGCGCGATCTGACCCATATTCGGAAAGGAGCTCGTCAATCTGCGGCTTCGAACGTGCATCGACTCCATACAAAATCGCGGGCGCCAGCGCGTTGCACTCGGTATCGACCGGCACACAGTCGCAACCCAATGCGGAAAGGCCCACGCATCCGATCTGTGCCGCGTTAACCCCCGATCGCGCCACCAGCTCGCGCGACAAGCGGCAAAAATCGCCCCACCAAACTGCCTCCGCATCATGCTGGTACCATCCGTCACACGGGTTGTCCGTCTCATGTCCACAAGAGGCTTGGCAAACGATGTTGCATCGATCATCGATTAAGACGCCTTTAGAGGCGCTTGTCCCAATATCAATACCCAGATAGAGCGCCATAGGTGCCTACTCCCCTCGCGCCGTACGAGCGGCAGCCATAAAACGAGCTACCCGCTCAACATCAACCGGGGCATCCAGCTTTCCGTCGCGCTTTAAGCAGGTGCCGACAAACGCGCCATCGTAGTGAGCAAATACGTCAGCCACGGTATTTTCGCGACAACCGGTGCCACATACCACGGGTACTTCGCCAACACGCTCGCGAACCTCATCGGCAAGCTCGCCCGAAGCGCCACGACCGGCAGC
>CABTAA010000231.1 GCA_902482615.1 uncultured Collinsella sp. | reverse complement strand
TTTCCTTTTTCTCGACGAGGTAGATGCCTACCCGGCCAGCGTCGGCGGCGAGGGTGATCCTGTCGATTTGGCGACAGCACGAACAGAAACGTTCTATAACCGCAAAATCGTTAAGGTCAGTACACCGACCGTCGAGGGGCGAAGCGCAATCGACAAAGCCTATCGAAACGGAACGCAGGAGGAATGGTGTGTGCCATGCCCATCGTGCGGGGCCTTTTCCTTTATGCGCCTGCCCGACTTTGACATTGACTATGAAGAATATGAGGCGGGCGGGAAAAAACAATATAAAATCAAAAGGGCAAAAGAGAGGGATAGAAGATGGTGAAAAATATCCATTGCTTAAGACCTGGGACAAGATTAATTGGCCATTATGTGATCTATAGTGTTCTTGGCCAGGGCGGTTTTGGAATTACCTACATGGGAATGGATGAGCTGCATCAGACAAAAGTTGCGATTAAAGAGTATTTTCCACAGGGAATTGTAACGAGGAATGTTGACTATGGGGATGATGTCACCATTACTTATGTTGGGCAGGAGGCGAATTACCTTAATGGAAAGCAGCATTTTATTGATGAAGCTCATATTATGCTTCAATTTGATAAGAATCAGGGAATTGTCGATGTGATTGACTTTTTCGAGGTGAATAATACAGCATATATTGTTATGGAATATTTAGATGGTATTACATTAAAACAATATTTGAAAGAAAAGGGCAGAATATCTGCAGAAGATATACAGATGTTGATGGTTCCACTGATGGAGTCGCTTGATGAGATACATAGTCAGGGATTGATTCACAGAGATATTAGTCCGGATAATATTATGGTATTAAGTAATGGAGATATCAAGCTGATGGATTTCGGGGCAGACTGAGCTCAATGTGCAGAACATTTTGCAGGGTGGGCACGATTCGCCGCTTACGGCGCGCGGGCGCGAGCAGGCGCTGGCGACGCGCGCGGCGTTTGAGGCGCGTGGCGTGACCTTTGACCGTGTGTATTCCTCCCCGTTGGGCCGGGCGCGGCGTACGGCTGAGCTAATTGCTGGTGAGGGCCGCTCGATAGAGCTGGTCGATGACCTGCGCGAGTGGCATTTGGGCTCGCTGGAGGGTACATCAAATCGCGAGATGCCGCCGCAGCCCTGGGGTGATTATCCGGTGGCCTTTGGTGGCGAGTCTGAAGGCGAGCTCCAGTCGCGCATGGTCGCGGCGCTGTCCCACATCATGGCCAGGCCGCAGCACGACTGTGTGCTGGCAGTCTCCCACGGCTCTTCCTGCCAGGAGTTTCTTGAGTATGTGACTGGCAGGGGAGAGCTACCCGACAACGGTGCCGTGCTTCATTTTGGCTATTGCGACGGTGCGTTTTCGCTCCTTGATTGGTAACGAACGAAAGGACCCCTATGAATAAAGACCTGTATCTGGTTCGTCATGGGCAGACAATATTCAACCTTAAGCGCATTATTCAGGGTTGGAGTGACTCGCCGCTCACGCAGCTGGGATGCGACCAGGCGGCGCGTGCCGGCATGTTCTTGCGTGCGCGCGGCATTGAACCCGATCATGCCTACACCTCCACACTTCATCGCACCGAGCAGACTATCGCCAACCTGTGGCCGGGCTTGGCGTACGAGCGCCTGGACGGTCTGCGTGAGTGGTTCTTTGGCGACTTTGAGGCCGAGCGCGTGATGCTTATGCCCGAGCGCCCGTGGCGAGATTTCTATCGTCAGTTTGGCGGCGAGGGCCAGATGCAGGTGCGCGAGCGCATGGCGGCGACGATAACCGATCTTATGCGACGTCCGGACCACGAGTGCGTGCTCGCGGTGAGCCACGGCTCGGCTATCAAGGAGTTTTTGGACCACGTGCGGGGCGCGGCGGCAGACGAGCGCGAACGCGTGCCGGGCAACTGCTCGGTGCTGCACTTTGCGTTTGACGACGAATCCGACACGTTTGAGCTGGTCGAAGTCTTTACGCAGGAGGATTACGCGTGCGAGCTGGGGCTTGAACCGCTTGTGGCTACTGCAGTTCCGCAGCGCGGATAACGCGAGCGTGGCGGCACGGGTCGCTGGCATAACTTCTCGACGCAAAAGGGGCGGAGATGCATGTACCTGCTGCATCTCCGCCCCCTGTTTGTTGAGCTGCCGATTTTTGTGCTGGGCGGTCTGGTCTTGCTAGAACCGCGCGACCTGGTGCGTGAGCAGACCCGTTGGGACCTGCGGCGCGGCGCCGCTGACCTGCGCGGCGGGGAAGAGCGCAGCTACGGCAAAGTTGAACGGCTCTTTGCCCGTGTAGGTGCCGGCGGCACGTGCATCGTCGGCCAGGAGCTGTGATGCCCCGACTAGTGCGGCAGCGTAGGCAGGGTCGTCGGCCAGTGCCGGCTCCGGCGCCTGGTCGAGCATGGCGCGGATGGCCCCGACGGCGTCCTCGCGCTTGACCTCCCACACGCGGTGCGTAATGCCGGCGGGGTCGGTGACGGCATAGAGTGAAGCGCCCTCTTTTGCGGCGCCGAGGATGATATCCATGACGGGAGAGGCTTCGTAGACAAGCGTTACGGGACGGGGCTGTACCTTGAGGTCGGCGATTGCGCGCGCAGCGGCGG
>CABTAA010000230.1 GCA_902482615.1 uncultured Collinsella sp. | reverse complement strand
CCCGACTGCAAGCCCGGCTGCGACTGTGACCGCTTCCTTGAGTTCTGGAACCTTGTGTTTACCCAGTACGACCGCCAGGAGGACGGCTCCATGCCGGAGCTGCCGCACCGCAACCTCGATACGGGCATGGGTCTGGAGCGCATGGCCGCTATCATGCAGCACAAGACCGCCAACTACGACGGCGATCTGATGCAGCACCTCATCAAGCTCGGTGAGGAGATCAGCGGCAAGACCTATGACGCCGACGATTACTCCGGCGCCAGCCGCTCCCTGCGTATCATCGCCGACCACTCCCGTGCCGTCGACTTTATGATCTCGGACGGCATCCTGCCCGGCAACGAGGGCCGCGAGTACGTCCTTCGCCGCCTGCTCCGCCGCGCCGTGTTCCACGGTCGCCTGCTGGGCATCGAGGGTGCCTTCCTGACCAAGTTTATCGACGAGGTCAACGCTCAGATGGGCGAGGCCTATCCCGAGCTGCTCAAGAACGTCGCGCTCGTCAAGGGCATCGTCGCCTCTGAGGAGGAGCGTTTCTCCACGACGCTCGACAACGGCCGCGTTTACCTGGATGAGGCCCTGGCCGCGCTCGCCGACGGCGCCGTCCTTCCGGGCGACGTTGCCTTTAAGCTGCACGACACCTTTGGTTTCCCCATCGACCTGACTGTCGAGATCGCCGGCACCGCCGGTCACGACGTCGACATGGACGGCTTTACCGCTTGCATGGAGGACCAGAAGGCCCGCGCCCGCGCCAACGCCAAGGGCGACGCTTGGGGCAGCTTCAACGACGTGTGGGTCGAGCTTTCCGACAAGGTCGCTGCGACCGAGTTCGACGGCTATGACAACGACGTCATCGAGGGCTCCAAGGTTGTCGCCATTGTTCGCAACGGCGAGTCCGTCGAGTCCGCTGCCGCGGGCGAGGATGTCGAGGTTGTGCTCGACCGCACCCCGTTCTATGCCGAGATGGGCGGCCAGCAGGGCGACGCCGGCGAGCTTTGTGCCGAGGGCGTTTCGCTGACCGTTTCCGATACCAAGAACCACAACGGCCTGTATGCCCATGTCGCGCATGTTGCCGAGGGCACGCTGACCGTCGGTGCAACCGTGACCGCCGCGCTCGACGCCGAGCGCCGTGGCTTCCTGCGCCGTAACCACACCGCTACGCACCTGCTCGACGCTGCCCTTAAACAGGTCCTGGGCGAGCACGTCTCCCAGGCTGGCTCGCTGGTGATGCCCGAGCACCTGCGCTTTGACTTCACGCACTTCGAGGCCCTGTCCTCCGAGCAGCTCAAGGCTGTCGAGGACCTGGTCAACCAGCAGATCTTCGCTTCCAAGCCGGTCGTGACCCGTGTCATGGGCATCGACGAGGCTAAGGCCGCCGGCGCTGTCGCACTGTTTGGCGAGAAGTACGGCGATGTCGTCCGCGTCGTCTCCGTGGGCGTCGAGGACCAGCCGTTCTCCCGCGAGCTCTGTGGTGGCACCCATGCCGCCAATACCGCCGAGATCGGCCTGTTCAAGATTATTTCCGAGTCCTCCACGGGCTCGAATGTCCGCCGCATTGAGGCTGTGACCTCCAAGGGCGCTCTCGATTACATGGCCGACCGCCTGGCGCTCGTTGACGCCGCCGCCGCTGCGCTCAAGTGCCGCGTCGAAGAGGTCCCCGCCCGCGTGGAGAACCTGCAGGCCGAGCTGCGCGAGACTTCCAGCAAGCTCAAGAAGGCGCTCACCGGTGGTTCCTCCGATGCGATCTCCAGCGCCATCGACGGCGCTGTCGAGCTGAATGGTTACAAGCTCGTTGTCGCTGAGCTTCAGGGTCTCGAGGCCGCAGACCTGCGCAACGTTTGGGATACCGTGCACCAGAAGGTCGCCGGCCCCGTCGCCTGCGTCGTCGCCAGCGTGACCGAGAAGGGCACCCCGGCCCTGCTCGCCGCTGGCTCCGATGGCGCCGTGAAGGCCGGTTTCCACGCCGGCAACGTGATCAAGCAGATCGCGGGCCTGGTCGATGGTCGCGGTGGCGGTCGTCCCAACATGGCCCAGGCCGGTGGCAAGAACGCCGCCGGTATCGCCGATGCCCTCGCGGCCGCCAAGACCGCGCTCGGCGCCTAAGAACCTAGGTTGTCGCTGTGGTCGCGCTCGCGCTGGACATAGGGGAGACCAGGATTGGCATTGCCGTCTCGAGCCGTGATGGCAAGATGGCGATGCCTGTCAAGGTGCTTCCTGCTGTCGAGGTCACTGGCATGGCAAAGACGTTTCGCTACCTGGTCGAGGACTATGAGCCCGATATCCTGGTAAGCGGACGCCCCTTGACCATGGCCGGTGAGCCCGGCCCCCAGGCCGAGCGCGTCGCCGCCGTGGCCCAAAAGATTGCCGACGAGCTCGATCTGCCGCTGGAGTTTGAGGACGAGCGTCTGTCCTCGCAGGAGGCCAAGCGAATCCTGCGAGAGCAGGGGCTCAACGAAAAGCAGATGAGGGGCAAGATTGACATGATCGCCGCCAGCCTGTTCTTGCAGACATGGCTTGATCGTAAAAACGAGGAGGTTCAGCATGTCTAGCGCTTCCGATCCGCGCCAGCAGAATCGTACACGGCAGCCCGCGCCGCGCCCTGCTCAGCCTGGCCACCGCCCGGCTCAGCCGACGCAGCG
>CABTAA010000229.1 GCA_902482615.1 uncultured Collinsella sp. | reverse complement strand
AGATTGCTGCAAACGGCGATGGCAGCCTGGTGGAAGAGATCAATGTGAACGGCTACGAGCGCTTTGAAAAGATGGCGGAGGCCTGAGAAATATATGGCAGAAGTAAACGAAGCAAAACGCGAAAAATCGCAGGTTGAGGACATTAACCGCAGCCTGTATGATTTCCGCTATGAGGAAAAAGACGCCTACAAGGTAGACGCTGGCCTGACCCCCGCCATTGTAGAGCAGATTTCCCGCGAGAAGAACGACCCCGACTGGATGTTGGAGCTGCGCTTGAAATCGCTGGAGATCTATAATAAGACCGGTATCCCGGAGTGGGGCCCTCCGATTGATGAGCTGAACATGGATGACATCATCACCTATGTGCGCCCCAACACCAAAATGAGCGCCAAGTGGAGCGAAGTGCCCACCGACATCAAGGATACCTTTGAAAAGCTGGGTATCCCCCAGGCCGAGCGCGACAGCCTGGCCGGTGTCGGCGCACAGTATGACTCCGAGCTGGTATATCACAACGTGAAAAAAGAGGTTGCGGAGCAGGGTGTTATTTACACCGACCTGGAAAGCGCCATGCACGGCCCTTATGCCGAGATGATCCGCACCCATTTCATGCACCTGGTTCCCCCCACGGATCACAAATTTGCCGCCCTGCACGGCGCGGTATGGTCTGGCGGTTCTTTTGTGTATGTTCCGCCGCATGTGCATGTGGAGATTCCCCTGCAGTCCTATTTCCGCCTGAACGCCCCCGGCGCTGGCCAGTTTGAGCACACGCTGATTATTGTGGACGAGGGTGCTTCGCTGCATTTCATCGAGGGCTGCTCTGCCCCCAAGTACAATGTGGCCAACCTGCACGCCGGCTGCGTGGAGCTGTTTGTGGGCAAGAACGCCAAGCTGCGGTATTCCACCATTGAGAACTGGTCCAAGAATATGTACAACCTGAACACCAAGCGCGCCATTGTGGAAGAGGGCGGCGTGATGGAATGGGTTTCCGGTTCTTTTGGCTCCCACACCTCTTACCTGTACCCCATGACCATCCTGAAGGGCAAGGGCTCCCGCATGGAGTTCACCGGCGTCACTTTCGCCGGAAAGGGTCAGAACCTCGACACCGGCTGCAAGGTCGTGCTCAACGCGCCCGATACCTCGGCAACCGTCGAGACCAAGGGCATCTCCAAGAGCGGCGGCATCCAGACGTTCCGCAGCTCCATCGTGGCCACGCCTAAGGCCGAGGGCTCCAAGGCAACCGTGAGCTGCCAGTCGCTCATGCTCGACGACCAGAGCCGCTCCGACACCATCCCCGCCATGGACATCCGCGCCAAGAACGTCGACATCGGCCACGAGGCCACCATCGGCCGCATCGGCGACGATAAGGTGTTCTACCTGATGAGCCGCGGTATCTCGGAGGAAGAGGCCCGTACCATGATCGTCAACGGCTTTGCCAACCCGGTCTCCAAGGAGCTGCCGCTGGAGTACGCCGTCGAGATGAACAACCTGATCAAGCTCGAGATGGAAGGAGCGATCGGATAATGAAACAGACCACCAACACCGCTGCTACCATCCTTGAGCAGGTTAATGCGATGCCGGCTGCCACTTGGGGTTGGCTCAAGATGAACCAGACCAAGCTCGAGCTCTCTGACGAGCTTGCCGCCGCTCCCACCGAGGCCGTTGAGGTCGAGGGCTTGGACGAGCAGTTTACCGGCGTGGCAGACGCGTTTGAAGCCGCCATGGACGCTATGGCCGAGCGTTTCCCCGAGCGCCGCGCCTCCGCCCCCGGCGATGCCGCCGACCGCGCCCGTATCACGCCCGAGACCGAGCTCGACGTGCCTGCGACCTCCGTCTACCAGGCCGGCGCCATTAAGCTCGAGGAAGAGCTCTCCCCTGCTGAGGCCTTCGAAACCGGCATGGGTGAGGCTGCCTACGCCTACTTGGCCGAGCACGCTACCAAGCGCATCGTCATCGATGTGCCCGCATACAAGCACGCCACGGTTACCGTGCGCGTGAGCGGTGTCGATGCAGCCGCGGCCATCGCCGCCATCGACGTCGTCGCCCGTCCGCAGGCAACACTCGATCTGCGCATAGCCCTGGACTCCCCCGTCAACGGCCAGGGCGTCGTGGGCTCTGTGCTACTCGTGTGCGCTTACGAGTACGCCACCGTCAACGTAACCTGCACGCAGACGCTCGACGATAGCTGGATCGCGCTCGACGACACCGGCCTGTTCCTGGACGAGGGCGCGCGCGTCAACGTGCAGCACACCGTCCTGGGCGCTGGCGCCAGCGCCACCGGCCTTGCCGGCGACCTGCTAGGCGATACCGCCAAGGTCACCATCGATACTGACTACCTGGGCGCCCGAGAGCAGGTGCGCGACTTTAACTACGAGCTGCGCCACCGCGGTCGCAAGACCGAGTGCGAGATCGACGCCAACGGCGTGCTGACCGGCACGTCCAAGAAGGTCTACCGCGGCACCATCGACCTCGTGCACGGCTGCAAGGGTGCAACCGGCACCGAGCGCGAGACGGTGCTTTTGGCCAACAAGGGCGTCGACAACAAGACCGTTCCCGTCATTCTCTGCGACGAGGACGACGTCGCCGGCAACCACGGCGCCACCATCGGTCACGTCCGCGACGAGCAGCTGTTCTAC
>CABTAA010000228.1 GCA_902482615.1 uncultured Collinsella sp. | reverse complement strand
CGGTATGGCGCCCCATGCAGAGCTCATGATTCACGACCCGCTGATCCCCCAGGGGGCAGGCGGCTCGGCACTTGCGCTGCAGGAAACCAGCCGGCGTCTCATGCAGACCCGCAAGACCCTCACGCAAATCCTCTCGGACCGCAGCGGCCTCACGCCCAAGCGCATCCAGTCCCTCACTGCAAAAGACACCTACCTTTCGGCCGAGCGCGCCGTCGAGCTCGGCTTTGCCCACGAAATCCTCTCGACCACCAAGGAGGTCGCCCATGTCTAACCTCGCCAGCCGCCTCGCCGCATCTGAGTCCGCATCGTCCACCATCCTCGCCAAGGATCGAACGCTTTCCTGCGACACCCGCCAAACGGGACTCAACAACAACGCACTTGTAATCGGCCCCTCGGGAGCCGGCAAGACCCGAAACGTCCTCAAGCCCAACCTGCTGCAAATGAACGCAAGCTACATCGTGCTCGACACCAAAGGCACGCTCTGTCGCGAAGTGGGACCCGTGCTGACAGCCCACGGTTACCGCGTGCAATGTCTCAACTTCGCCGACCTCAACACCGTCCCGGCCCTTGCGCCCGGCATCGAGCGCTGCGGCTACAACCCCCTGAGGCACATTCGCCGCAAGGCGGACGGCAGGCCCAACCAGCAGGACATCCTCTCGGTGGCAAAGGCCATCTGCCCCATCGAGGACAACAACCAGCCTTTTTGGGATCATGCGGCGGCAAACCTGCTGTCGTGTCTTATCGCCTACGTCACCGAACAGCTACCCGCCGACGAGCAGACGATCAGCTCGGTCATCAAGCTGATCGAGCACCTGCAGGACGGTGCCACGGCCCGATTGTTTGACGATCTGATCACGACCGACCCCCAAAGCTATGCCCTCTCGCTATGGCGGCGCTACGCCATTACGCAAAATGCCGAGCGCATGCACGCGAGCATCGTCGGCATCCTTGCCGAAAAGGTCATGTGTCTGGGATTCGACGGTGCGGCACAGCTCTATCGTGAGTGCTATCAGGTGGACTTCGCTTCCATGGGACACACCCCCTGCGCCCTGTTTGTAACCGTAAGCGATATTGACCGCAATCTCGATCCGCTGACCGGCCTCTTTATTACGCAGGCGTTTATGGGCCTCATTCGCGAAGCCGATAGGCAGCCCGACGGCAGCCTGCCCGTGCCCGTGCGCTTTATGCTCGATGACTTCGCAAATCTGCAGATCCCCCAGATCGACAACGTGCTCTCGATTATCCGAAGCCGCAACATCTGGGCAACGCTGCTATTGCAGTCGACCAATCAGCTCGATGCGCTCTATGGCGAGGCACGCGCACGCTCCATCATGGGCAACTGCGACACGCATCTGGTGCTGGCGTTCCAGGATCCCGAGAGTGCCCGGGTGTTTTCCGACCGCGCCGACGCGCTGCCCAGCACGCTCATGGCGACGCCGATCGATCGCTCGTGGCTCTTTGTACGCGGTCGCACTCCCGAACAGGCCGAGCGCTTTAGACTCGAAGACCATCCGCTCTACGGGGAGCTGCCCGAGGCGCAGCGAGGCCATGCGGAGGCCGAGATCTAGGCGCAAGGTTCTCGCAGCGCGCGGCGCCCCGGCGATGTTCCACAAAGGCCGTGCGCCCCGGGACCACGGCAAAGCAAAGGGGCCCGCATCCGATAGGATACGGGCCCCTGACTATAAGGCGCGATGCGTTAACAGCAGCGACTACTTGCGGTGAGCGCGGTAGAACTCGATGAGCGCCTGGGTCGAAGCGTCCTGCTCGGCCTTGGCGGCGTCGTCGTGGAAGGCAGGGGTAATCTGCTTGGCAAGCTGCTTGCCCAGCTCGACGCCCCACTGGTCGTAGGAGTCAATGCCCCAGACCGTGCCCTCGACAAACGTGATGTGCTCGTACAGGGCGATGAGCTCGCCGAGTGCGAACGGGGTCAACGTGTCGCCGAAGATCGAGGTCGTCGGACGGTTGCCCTCAAAGCAGCGGGCCGGGACGATCTGCTCGGGCGTACCCTCGGCACGAACCTCGTCGGCTGTCTTGCCAAAGGCGAGTGCCTTGGTCTGGGCAAGGAAGTTGCCCAGGAACAGCTCGTGCACGTCCTGACCGCTATCGGTCGCAGGGTTGGCGGTATTGGCGAAGGCAATGAAGTCGGCCGGAACCACCACGGTACCCTGGTGCAGCAGCTGATAGAAGGCATGCTGGCCGTTGGTGCCGGGCTCGCCCCAGAAGATCTCACCGGTATCGGAGGTCACAGCGCTGCCATCCCAGCGGACGTGCTTGCCGTTGGACTCCATGGTGAGCTGCTGCAGGTAGGCCGGGAAGCGGTGCAGATACTGGCAGTACGGAAGCACGGCGTGGCTCTTGGAGCCGAAGAAGTTGACGTACCAGACGTTGAACAGGCCCATCAGCGCGACGGCGTTGCTCTCGAGCGGCGTGTTGCAGAAGTACTCGTCAATGGCATGGAAGCCCTCGAGGAACTGCTGGAAGCGCTCGGGGCCGAGCACGACGATCAGCGACAGGCCCACGGCGGAGTCGACGGAGGCGTACATATCGCTCGTCGTCTCGTGGGCGCGGAAGAACGTGCCGTTGTTCTTGATCGTGATCTCGGCCGTGAAGCGGCCGCGCTCCGTGCTGAAGGTGACGTTT
>CABTAA010000227.1 GCA_902482615.1 uncultured Collinsella sp. | reverse complement strand
CGCGTACGCACTGAAAAGTTGGTTCATGGTGTCGGCGTGATCTTCTCTCGTCTTGCCCTTGCCTATGCCCTTGTCTTTCAAGGCAATCTTGGGCACTACCGGCGCCCGGCGCAGGCTATTCGTTTGTCTAAAAGGAGCAGTATGCCCCAGCAGCGTAAGTTCTTCCCCGGCTGGCTCGTGGTGGCCTCCGGCTTCGTGATCATGGCCACGTGTTACACGATTTTTGTCAATTGCATGAGCCTGTTCCAGCCGCTGATCGTCAGCGACTTGGGAATATCTCTTGCGCAGTACAACATCTCCAACGCTATCTCCACCGTGGTGAGCGTCGTGGGTTCGCTCGTTATCGGCCATGTTGCCGATAAGGTGAGTGGCCGCGTATTGGGCTCGCTCACCGTTATCGCCACCTCGGCGGTGCTCGCGGGCATGAGCTTTGTGGGTGAGCTTTGGCAGGTCTACGTGCTCTTTGCCGTTTCGGGCTGCTTCGCTGTGGCCTCGACCCGCCTGCTCATCAGCCTGGTGACCGCCAACTGGTTTACCGCCAAGCGAGGCCTTGCCATCTCCATCGCACTTTCGGGCTCGGGCTTTGGCGGCGCTATTCTCTCGCCGATCGTGAGCTCGCTTATCGTGAGCGTGGGCTGGCGCTCTGCGTTCCTGGTACTCGCTGCCGTCTGCATTGTGGCGGCACTGCCCATCACGGCCTATTCCTTCCGCACCAAGCCATCCGATATCGGCCTTAAGCCGCTCGGCGAGAACCCGGGCGATCCGTCCGTCTCGACGGCTGGCGACAAGGACGAGCGCACGGCGCCCGAGGTTAGCGTCGGCTGGTCTCGTATCAAGAAGAGCCCGGCGTTTTGGCTGCTTGTCGTCGCCTTCCTCTTTATGGGTCTCGTTAACGGCGCCATCTTGCCCAACCAGGTCACCAACATGACGAGCGTTACCGTCAACGGCGCCAAGATCGTCACGGGCGGTCACGATCCCATGTGGGCCGGTACGGTGCTTTCGGCCTATATGGTCACCGTCGTTATCGCCAAGATTTCGCTCGGCGCCATCTACGATCGCTTTGGGCTGCGCTTTGGCAACGTGCTGGGATCCGTTGCGTGCGTTATCGCTTGCGTTGCTCTGTGCTTCCCCGCGACCGATCTTGGTCCCATCGTGGCTGCCGTGAGCTTTGGTGTCGGAACGTGCATGGGCACCATCACGCCTACCATTGCCGCGTCCAAGCAATTTGGCATGGCCGACCTGGGTAAGGTCACGGGCACCATTACCTCGCTCGAGATGGTCGGCGGCACCGTGGGTGCCATCGTCTCGGGCGTGCTGTTCGATGCCACGGGCTCCTTTGCGAGCACTTGGATTGTGTGCCTGGCGTGCTCCGTGGTCATGCTCGTGTTCCTGCTGGCATCCGAGCCCATCGCCGCCAAGCTGCGCGCAAGCGTGGCGGGGGAGTAGGCGTCCGTCGCTCTTTTCTGTTCGCCCCGTTCTGTCCGTGGCCGCCTTGGAAGCCGAATGGATGCTCGTGCCATCATTCGGTTTCCAAGGCGGCCACGGGCCTACGAAATGATCCGTTTTCCTCCGTCCACAACAGATCACGTGATCCGAAGGGGACGGAGGAAAGCGGATCGCAAACAGCGGCGGTGCGTCAGGCCGAACGAGTCCCCATACCCTCGTTCGGTCAGACGCGCCGCCGCGGTTTGTGTTTGTGCCGTATAATGACCGTTACCTATGACGCGATACAAAAGAAAGGTGTTTGCCCATGCAGGCACAGAAGGCGGAGGGAACCCGCGACCTTATCGGCGCCGAGATGCGCGCCTGGCAAAAGATGCAGCAGATTGCGGCCGGCGTGTTCGAGCCGTTTGGTTTTAAACCCATCGAGACGCCCGCGATCGAGCAGGTGGACGTGTTTGTCCACGGTATCGGCCAGTCGACCGACGTCGTGCGCAAGGAAATGTTCCGCGTGTTCAGCGGTGCCAACCTGGAGCGCGTCTTTACCGAGGGCACCGACACCAAACTCAAGCCCAAGCAGCGCCTGGCACTTCGCCCCGAGGGCACGGCCGGCGTGGTGCGCGCCGTCGTCGAGAACAATCTGGTGCCCCAGGGCTCCACGCCGTTTAAGGCGTACTACGCCGAGGCCATGTTCCGCGGCGAGCGTCCCCAGAAGGGCCGCCTGCGCCAGTTCCACCAGGTGGGCATCGAGTGGCTCGGCGCTCCCGATCCGGCGGCAGACGCCGAGTGCGTCATCATGCTCATGGAGTTCTACAAGCGCCTGGGCTTCGATCTTTCCAAGCTTCGTCTGCTCATCAACTCGATGGGTGACGCCCAGTGCCGTCCGGCATACCGCGAGCAGGTTAAGCAGTTCATCCTCGATCACGCAGACGAGATGTGCGACGAGTGCCGCGAGCGCGCCGAGCTTAACCCGCTGCGTGCCTTCGACTGCAAGAACGACCATTGCCGCGAGATCATGGCCGAGGCCCCGCTGATGGGCGACAACCTGTGCGACGAGTGCCGCGAGCACTACGAGCAGGTCAAGCGCTATCTGGATGCTGCCGGTATCGAGTATGTAGAGGATCCCACCCTGGTGCGTGGTCTGGACTACTACACCCGCACCGTCTTTGAGGTCGAGGCCCCTGGCGCCGGCGTCGGCTCCATCGGC
>CABTAA010000226.1 GCA_902482615.1 uncultured Collinsella sp. | reverse complement strand
CAACTCAGGATCACAGAATGGTCAGGACAAGGATGATGATCAAAGCGGCGGAGACCCTGAGGGCATCAAGGACCTTCGACTTGTCCTCGGCGTCGGTCTTGGCTGCATCGAGCTTTCCTTGGGCATCCTTCAGCGTGGCACTGGCGCTGTCGGCCGCCTTGACGCTTTCATCGAGCTGGCGAGCATATTCGGCGCGCGCGGCGGCCTCTGCCTGCGAATTATCGGAGACGGAGGCGTCATAGGTGCTTTGTGCGTTGTCGCGGGCCGCCTGCTTTTCGGTATAGGGAGCAGCCACCGTGTCGTAGTCGGATTTGGCGTCTGCCTCGGCAGCCTTTGCGGCGTCGATCGCAGCCTGCAAGTCGGCAATCTTCTGGGCGTTTGCCTTTACTGCGGAGCCTGCCGCCTCGCCGGCGTGGACAGCAAGCGGGGACATGATCGCGTCCTGTGCCGTGGTATCACTCGCATCGTTGGCAAATGCCGAGAACGGCGCGAGCAGCGACGAGCCAGTCATAGCGATGGTGGTTGCCGCGGTGACGGCGAGTCGTGTTGCCTTGTGGCCCGAGAATGTGGGGCGAGGCTCGTCGCCGCCTGAGACTTCCAAGTGTTTAGGTGCGTACTTTGCCATTTCTTCTCCCAATCGTTGAAGGGGTACCTATGACAATTCGTACGTTACGACCGCCGAAAGGGCTTCTGTTGCGCAACATTGGCAAGGAAACATCGACACATTTGAGTCACATTTATGAGGTGGAGTTCTCGGCAAGCTGATGTCTCAATCTGTAACATCTAGCAGCAAATATGACCTCTAACTGTTGCAGATCGAGACGGACCGTCCGCGGTCAACTCAAATGTCTTGATCTGTAACATCTAGAGAGGTTTTTGACCCCTTACTGTTACAGATTGAGATGTTGTCTCGCGGGGTTGGGGTTTGTCTCGTTCTGTAACATCTAGACCTGTATCTGCCGAGCTAGTGTTACAGATCGAGACATTTGCCGGGGAGGGGTCCCGTCACGGCAAGACGCCCGCTCTCTAGATACAGAATCCGGGGATCACACAGGTTCGTTTGTTTGGCTTGTCCGCAGGCGTTGCGTACGTAAAGACGTCGCCGTCGTGGCCCACACGGTTTATGTAGAGCGTGCCTTCGGTCTCCGATGAGTCGGGGCTCACCGTGCGCTCCCACCAGCAGGTGTCCTTGCCCTTCCACTGGCGGACCATCGTCTCGTTCGTGGAATACGGGCTCACCTTGAGCTCGCGGAAGAGCTGATACTCCTTGCCCTCGCCGTTGTAGATGTCAGCAAGGTAGTGATAGTCCTCGGCAAATGACTCGGGCGGCTGCACTCCGCACAGCTCGACCATGGCGGGCAGCCAAAGGGTTGCGGACAACTCGCTCAGACACGATGCGCTTCTGGCAGCGCCAACGTTATTCGAGATCTTTTTGACAGATTTGATGAGTGCGCGCAACTCGTTGGGCAGCAGCTTAAGGCCGTCGTTATCGAGCCATTCCCGCAGCTCGCAATCTGCCCAGCCGGCGTTCAACGGTTGGGCCGCGGCGTCGCGTTCGGCAATGCCGGCATCGAACATAAACGTCAGCCCGGCCTTGCCCGTACCGTCTAGAAGCTCGTCGTGACGGATGCCCACAAGCTGCGCGCCGACGTGCAGCCCGTTGGTGAGCCTCACGCGCTTGGTGCATGGATAGGGGATATGCCCATCGGCATCGAGCAGATGATAGCGCTTGGCAATCTCGCGCGACTCGCTACGGGTCTCGGCGGCCTTAATCTTGAGCGAAATCTCCTGCAGCTGATCCCAGGTGTAGTCGTCAAGTGAACCGCGGATGCCGTCCAGGTAGTCGGGGATGCCAAAGCCATGGGTTGCCGCCCCGATAACGCCGAGCCCCGCAACGGCCGCGACAACGCCACCGATAATAAAGCGGCGGCGGGTCATGGCATCGTGCCGGGCCTGCTCCAGGATCTCTCGCGCGCGCTCGCCGGCGACGTCGACCTTAAGGTGCGTGCCAGAATCGATATCAATCGCGGCCTCGTCTCCTGCGCCTTCGCGGCCCTCGGATTCGGCATCGGTGAGGTATGCCGAGAGCACCTCGAGCATCTGCTGCTCGGTGGGACGATCGCACTGCTCGACTGAGATGCCTTTCATGATGATCTGGACGAGCGCTTCGTCGTCATTGCATCGCGGCTCGAGCGGTGCCGGCTTGGTCTTGGTCTTTATGAGGTAGAACGAGCCGGTTGCCGCGGCGCCCGTCGACTCAACATCGAACGGTTTGCGACCGCTGTAGAGCTGGTACAGAATGCTCGAAAGCGCATAGACATCGATGGCGGGCGAGCGGCGAAGGGCCGCGATGCCTTCGATATCCTGCGTGAGCATCTCGGGTGCGGCGTATGCGGGCGTGGCAAAGCGCCAGATGTCGGCGCGCCGGGTGATCGTGTCATCGCCGAGGGCCATGGTCGCGGAGCCCATGTCGATGAGGCAGGGGTCAAAGGAGCAATCGACGATCTGCTGCTCGAGCGTTCGACTGGTGGTACGGAACATAATGTTGGCGGGCGACAGGTCGCGATGGACGACCGGATTTACGAGTCCCTGGGTCATCAGGAGTGCGCGAAGCACGGCGTTTCCAACGGCGGCCACCATCTGGGTGGTT
>CABTAA010000225.1 GCA_902482615.1 uncultured Collinsella sp. | reverse complement strand
CACGAACAGGAGGCCACTTAATGTGGCCTCCGTCGTGAGCAGGACTGTAGAGCAGGAAACTTCATCAGTGCCCGCCCCACGGGAAACCGGCGGGATTGACCAGTTCAGATGGGGCTTTGATGCATGGGTGGTCTGTTGGTGGGCAAATGGGTATCATACTGTGGTTACTGCGTCGACTCTGTGATGCATGTTTGTACGTTCCCGGCGGTCGGTTTGCCAGAAGCGCCCCGTCGGTTGTTCCAGACCCGTTTCGAAGAAAGGAAACAACACTAACCTATGGCAGCTAAAAAATCATCTCCCTTGAAGATCATTCCGCTCGGCGGCCTTGACGGCATCGGCAAGAACATGACGGTCTTCGAGTGCGGCGACGACATGGTGCTCGTCGACGCCGGTCTCATGTTCCCGGATGACTCCCAGCCCGGTATCGACCTGGTGCTTCCTGACTACACCTATGTCCTGGAGAACGAGGAGAAGCTCCGCGGTATCGTCGTCACCCACGGCCACGAGGACCACACCGGTTCGCTTCCGTATCTGCTGCAGGACCTCAACAATAAGGTGCCCATCTTCTCGAGCAAGCTGACGCTTGGCTTTATTGAGGGCAAGCTTTCTGAGTTCCGCATCCGCGCACCCAAGTTCCGCGAGGTCAAGGGCGGCAGCCATGTCAACCTCGGCGGCATCTCGCTCGACTTCTTCTCGATGACGCACTCCATCCCCGGCGCTCTGGGCGTGTTCATCCGCACCAACCAGGGCACCGTTATGCACACCGGCGACTTTAAGCTCGACCAGACGCCCATCGATGGTGTCACGCCCGACTATGCCGCTATCAGCCGCTTTGCCAAGCAGGGCATCGACCTGCTGCTGTCCGACTCCACCAACGCCACGGTTCCCGGCTTTACTAAGTCCGAGGCCGAGGTTGGTCCCAACCTGCTGCACGCCATCAAGAACGCCCCGGGTCGCGTGTTCGTCGCGTCGTTCTCGAGCCACATTCATCGCCTGCAGCAGATCTGCGATGCCGCCCGTAAGTGCGGCCGTAAGGTCGTTGTGACCGGTCGCTCCATGCTCACGAACACCCGCGTGGCGCGTGAGCTGGGCTACCTCAACATCGACGATGCCGATATCATCGATGCCTTCGATATCGATAACCTGCCCGACGATAAGATCGTCGTCATGTGCACCGGTTCGCAGGGCGAGCCGCTGTCGGCCCTGTCCCGCATGGCCAACGGCGAGCACAAGACGCTCTCTATCCACGAGGGCGATACCGTCATCCTCTCGGCAACTCCCGTTCCCGGCAACGAGAAGGCCGTCCAGCAGGTTGTCAACAGCCTAGCCAAGCTCGGCTGCGACGTGTGGGATAAGAACCGCGCTCTCGTTCACGTCTCCGGTCACGGTAGCCAGGAGGAACTCAAGCTCCTGATGGCCATGGCCAAGCCCACCTACTTTATGCCGGTTCACGGCGAGGCCGTGCATCTGCGTGCCCATGCCCAGCTTGCTCGTAAGATGGGCATCAAGGATGATCACATCTTTATCCTCGATAACGGCGACACGCTCGAGATGCGCGGCGGTATCGTCAAGCGCGGTACGCCTGTCGAGTCCGGCGTCGTCTACGTCGACGGCCTGCGTATCGGCGATACCGACCCCATCGTCTTGCGCGATCGCCAGAAGCTCGCCAACGACGGTATGGTTACCGCTGTTGCCATTGTCTCGCTCAAGCACAAGAAGATCGAGGCCATCGAGTTCTCGGGCCGCGGCGTCTCGTTTGCCATCGACGACCAGTTCTCCGAGGATGCCTCCGCGTCCATTATGAAGACGATCGAGAAGGGTAAGTTCAGCTTTACGAGCAGCGGTTCCGATGCCATTCGCAAGGCCGTGCGCGATTCGCTCTCCAACTTCATTTGGAGCCGTACGCGCACCCGTCCGATGATCATCCCGGTCGTCATGGAGGTTTAGTTTGGCGCGCGGATCTGCACAAAACGCCAAAGGCAATAAAGCCAACAACCAACCGGCATCTGCTAAGGGTGCCGGTTCCCATCTGCGTGCCAATAAGGGCCACGAGGCCGACTTCGACGATTTTGAGCCCTTGGTCGAGCCCTCGGCCAACCGCGATATCGCCGGCGTGGTCATCGCCGTTTTGGCGATTGCGTCCTTCATTGCCGTGATTTCGCCGGCGACCGCACCCGTTACGGCTGCGGTTGCCGGTTTCTACCACCTGGGCTTTGGTCTGGGCGCCTACGTGCTGCCGATCGTTATTTTGCTGTTTGCCGCCACGCTCTTTTTAGGCGAGGACTCGCCGCTCAACGCGCGCTCGGTCGCGGGCGGAGCCGTGGTCTTTATCGCCGTTGTCTCCATTCTTTCTCTGATGGTGCCGGGTACGAGCGACTCGTGTGACCTTATGTTCACGCCGCAAAATTTGTCCGCCTCGGGTGGCTACATCGGTGCGTTTATTGCGAGTGCGCTGCAGAATGCCCTGGGTAAGCCTATCGCGATGGTAGTCCTGTTGGGCCTTGTCGTCGTGGGCTTGGTCATCATCGGCTTTTCGGTGGGTGGCGTGCTGCGCTCTGCTCGCGACCGTGCGGCCGATTTTGCCGAGCGCCGTCGTGCCGATGTCAACGCGAGCCCGTGGGGTGACGACGAAGCCCTGTCGGTGCCCGGCGTT
>CABTAA010000224.1 GCA_902482615.1 uncultured Collinsella sp. | reverse complement strand
CGCTGCCAATATCGCCCAAGGTGGCGCCGCGCTCGCCGTTGCCTTTAAGACCCGCGATGCCAAGATCAAGGGCCTGGCGCTTCCTTCGGCCCTGTCCGCCTTCATGGGCATTACCGAGCCGGCCATCTTTGGTGTGAACCTGCGCTTCTTTAAACCCTTCATCGCCGGCTGCATCGGCGGCGGTTGCGGTGCCCTGGTCTGCGCGCTCACCTCGCTTGCCGCTTCCGGCACCGGCGTTACCGGCATCTTCGGTATCCTGCTGTGCCTGGCCCAGCCCGTGCAGTACGCGATCATGTTTGCGGTCGCCGCGCTGGTTTCCTTTGCCGTCTCGTTTGTCCTGTACAAGGACGAGCCCAAGGCTTCCGAGCAGGCCTAAGAGCATTTGATTAAGGGAATGCCCGCGGGCTGTATGCTCGCGGGTGTTTCCAGCATCGGGCGCCGATCTCTGGTGCCTTGTAACTTTCGATCCGTTAGGACTTTGATATGTCTAATGCACTTGGTCGCGATCTTGCAAAGCTGGTTGCCGCTGTTGACGCCGCCGCCACTGAGTGCGGTCATGGCGCGTATGGCCAGCGCTTCCATATTATGCCGCCGGCGGGTTGGCTCAACGACCCCAACGGTCTTTGCCAAGCGGGCGGCGTGTTCCACGCTTATTTTCAATATGCGCCGTTTGATGTTGAGGGTGGCGTTAAGGCCTGGGGCCATGCGACGAGCCGCGATCTTATGACGTGGGACTATGTTGGCGCTCCGCTGCTGCCCGACGAGCCGTTCGATTGCCATGGCGTGTACTCGGGCTCGGCTTTGGTCGAGGACGGTCGCATTCGCGTGCTCTATACCGGCAACGTTAAGCTCCCCGACGCGGACGGCGTCTTTGACTATGTCAACTCCGGTCGTCGCGCCGACACCGTGTATGTCGAGAGCGTTGATGGCCTTGCCGGTCGGGAGTTCAGCCAAAAGCGCGTGGTGTTGGCGTCCGAGGATTATCCCGAGGATTTGACCTGTCACGTGCGTGACCCCAAGGTGTGGCGCGATGATGATGGGCGTTACCACATGGCGCTGGGCGCGCGTCGTCGCGTGGACGGTCCGCATGTCGAGAGTCGATTTTGCGCCATGCATGGCGAGGGTGCCGGGCACGATGTGGGTGAGATCCTGGTGTATGGCTCGGCCGATATGCTGAGCTGGGAGCTCGAGAACCGTGTGTCTACGCCCGAGCGCTTTGGCTTTATGTGGGAGTGCCCCGGCTACATCGATCTCGATTCGAATGGCGATACGGCGGCGTTTCTGTCGTTCTCGCCCCAGGGTCTTGAGGGCGGCCGTTGGGATCGCGGCAACGTATACGCTGCTGGCTACATGCCTGTAACGGGAGACATTACCGGTGGTGACGGTGCCTATGAGCTGGGTGAGTTCCGCCTGTGGGACGCCGGTTTTGACTTCTATGCTCCTCAGGAGTTTGCGTCCGAGGATGGTCGCCACATTCTGATCGGCTGGATGGGCATGCCCGATGAGCCGACCTATGACAACGCGCCTACCGTGGCGTGCGGCTGGCAGCACTGCATGACGGTGCCGCGTGAGCTTACAGCCGGTGCCGGCGGCGTAGTGCTGCAGCAACCGGCGCGCGAGATTGAGCACCATTATGCCTCGGTGCGTGTGGGGGCGGGCTCGTTGGAGGTTGCCGGCGATACCTGCTTTGATGTAGTTGTCGACGGTGTCGACGGTGCGTTTACCGTGACCGTTGATGGCGAGCTGAAGCTGGCGTTTGTGCCCGCCGAGGACGAACTGCCCTCGCGCTTTGAGATGCGATTTACCGATGAGGGTCGCGCTTCTGCCGGCTGCGGTCGTACCGTGCGTTGGGAGCCCGTCGACGAGGTTCGTAACGTGCGCATTGTTGGCGATGTCTCGTCGGTCGAGGTGTTTGTGAACGATGGCTCGCTCGTGTTTTCGACGCGCATCTATCCCGAGGCCTATGGCGTGACCGTTGACGCTCCGGGCGCGAATGTGACCTACCACGCGCTCAACATTTAGGCGATTCGTCGCATATCGGCGCTATACTGCAGCCGTTGCCCACGATGCGGGAAACATCCGCATCGTGGGTTTTTGTTAATGAAGGGAGGTTGCCGTATGGGCGTACAGCAGCTAGAAGAGGCCTGGGCTGCAAGGACTGGCGCGCGTGAGGCGCGTCTTGTTGCGGCCCTGCATGTGCCGGCGGCGCTGTCTCTGTTGGGGGTTGTACGTCCCGGCGATCTCCTGGTTGCGTTTGCCGATGACTTTGCCGATGCGTTTGCGCACGGCTTTGATGGTTGCGATGTCGCGCTGGTGGGCTCGCCGTCCGCCGAGGCGTTTGCCGCTGCGTCCGAGGGCTTTGATGCTTCGTTTGATGTCGAGGGTCCGCACTTGTGGTGGTTCGTCAACTCCATCGGCGGGTTTGGTCTGCGTGTGCCCGATCTGCGCGCTCTGGGCCGCGCTGCTCGTGAGGTCCATGCGCTGTTTGTGGTGGATAACACGGTAGCGTCGGCTTTTGGCTGCGATCCGCTGCGTTTGGGTGCCGTGCTGTCGCTCGAGGCGCTCGACCGCGTGCTGCACTCGGACTTTTTGTCGCACAACGACAATGTGTTCCGTGACCTGACGATCGACCGCGCGCTGGAGCTCGTCTCGGCCAAGGGCGTGATCGAAAAC
>CABTAA010000223.1 GCA_902482615.1 uncultured Collinsella sp. | reverse complement strand
GCCCAGGTCGCCACGGGCGACCATGATGCCGTCGGAAGCCTCGAGGATATCGTCGAAGTTCTCGACGCCCAGGGCGCACTCGATCTTCGGGAAGATCGTCACGTGCTCGCCGCCGTTCTCGCGGCAAAGCTCGCGAATGCCGCGGACGGACTCGCCGTCACGGATGAAGGAGGCTGCGATGTAGTCGATGTTCTCGGTCAGGCCAAAGAGGATGTCCTGACGATCGCGCTCGGTGATAGCGGGCAGCGAGATGTTGACGTTGGGCATGTTGACGCCCTTGCGCTCGCCGATCAGGCCGTCGTTCTTGACGACGCAGGTCATGTCCTGGCCGTCGACGGACTCGACCTCGAGGGCAACCAGGCCGTCATCGATCAGGATGAGGGAGCCCTTCTCGACCTCGGAGGGCAGAGCCAGGTAGTCGAGGGAGATGTGCTCAGAGGTGCCGTGGAAATCCTCGGACGTGGGCTGAGCGGTGACGACGATCTTGTCGCCGGTCTTGACGGCAACCTTCTTGCCGTCGACCAAAAGGCCGGTGCGGACCTCGGGGCCCTTGGTGTCGAGCAGGATGCCGACGGGCATACCGAGCTCCTTGGAAATACGACGGACGCGCTCGATGCGACCGTGGTGCTCGTCGTAGGATCCGTGCGAGAAGTTAAAACGGGCGACGTTCATGCCCGCCTTGATCATCTCGCGGATGGTCTCGTCGCTATCGCAGGCGGGACCCATGGTGCATACAATCTTGGTGCGCTTGTACATTCAGACCTCCATCTGACATCGTCTTGCGCTGATAGATAAACCATAAGAAATAAAACTGAGATGATTATAACGAAATGCCGACCGAATACCCCAAAAAATCGACCGTATGCCGAATTAGAAGTTCATTTTTTGCGAAAAAACGGTATATGCAAAAACTTTACCAACCGTTCTAACCGCTGCTATCTGGGCGATATTTCAGTTTGACGATGCGCCGAAGAAAAAACGTTTTACCAATCTTGAGCATCACACTGTCTGCACCGTTGCGCCTGTGCCGTGTTTCCAGATGGAATGTTTTGGCTAGACGCGTCGCTTTGGGGTACCATAGCTCCACTATCAACTGCCGCTCAGCACGGCAGCCTTGATGAGCCCTTGCCCTTCTCCTGGGAATTATGATCGGGCATCAATCTGCTGAGTGGCCCGAATCCCAGGAGGGGACTCTATATGCAAAAGGAATACCTGTCCGCCGCGGCGGAGGTGCTCAGCGACCAAGGTGTCGATGAGAACTTCGGCCTGAGCAACGACGAGGCGTCGTCGCGCCTCGCCAAGACAGGCCCTAACAAGCTTGAGGAAGCCGAGAAGACGCCGCTGTGGAAGCGCTTCTTTGAGCAGATGGCCGACCCCATGGTCATCATGCTGATCGCGGCCGCGGTTATCAGCGCGCTCACGGGCATGGTCAAGGGTGAGCCTGACTTTGCCGATGTCGCCATCATCATGTTCGTCGTTATTGTCAACTCGGTGCTGGGCGTGGTCCAGGAGGCCAAGAGCGAGGAGGCCCTCGAGGCCCTGCAAGAGATGAGCGCGGCGCAGTCCAAGGTGCTGCGCGACGGCAAGCTCGTGCACCTGCCGAGCGCCGAGCTCGTGCCCGGCGACGTGATCGGGCTCGAGGCGGGCGACTCCGTTCCGGCCGACTGCCGCGTGCTCGAGAGCGCCACGATGAAGATCGAAGAGGCCGCACTCACCGGCGAGTCCGTGCCCGTAGAGAAGCACGCCAACGTGATTGAGCTTGCCGCGGGCACCGATGACGTGCCGCTCGGCGATCGCAAGAACATGTGCTACATGGGCTCTACCGTGGTGTACGGTCGCGGCCGCGCCGTCGTAGTCGGTACCGGCATGGATACCGAGATGGGCAAGATTGCCGGCGCCCTGGCCGAGGCCAAAGAAGAGCTTACGCCGCTGCAGGTGAAGCTCGCCGAGCTCAGCCGCATCCTTACTATCATGGTGATCGTCATCTGCGTCGTGATCTTTGGCGTTGACATCCTCCGTCACGGCGTGGGCAACGTCCTTACCGACCCGACTGCCTTGCTTGATACCTTTATGGTCGCCGTCTCGCTCGCCGTCGCTGCCATCCCCGAGGGCCTAGTCGCCGTCGTGACCATCGTACTGTCGCTCGGCGTGACCAAGATGGCCAAGCGCCAGGCGATTATCCGCAAGCTCTCTGCCGTCGAGACCCTCGGCTGCACACAGACTATCTGCTCCGACAAGACCGGCACCCTTACCCAAAACAAGATGACCGTTGTCAAGCACGAGCTCGCCGCGCCTAAGGAGAAGTTCCTGGCCGGTATGGCCCTTTGCTCCGATGCCCAGTGGGACGAGGAGCTGGGCGAGGCCGTGGGCGAGCCGACTGAGTGCGCGCTCGTCAACGATGCCGGCAAGGCGGGCCTCACTGGTCTGACTGCCGAACACCCGCGCGTGGGCGAGGCCCCGTTCGACTCGGGCCGCAAGATGATGTCCGTGGTCGTCGAGACCCTGGACGGTGAGTACGAGCAGTACACCAAGGGCGCGCCCGACGTGGTGATCGGCCTGTGCACCCACATCTATGATGGTGAGAAGGTCGTTCCGCTGACCGAGGAGCGTCGTGCCGAGCTCGTGGCCGCCAACAAGGCCATGGCCGACGAGGCCCTGCGCGTGTTGGCGCTGGCAAGCCGC
>CABTAA010000222.1 GCA_902482615.1 uncultured Collinsella sp. | reverse complement strand
GGTGACCATCACCACGTTCTGCACGCCCTTGGCAGAACCGAGCCAGGCCTCGCCCATGGCAGCGGCGTTAGCGTCGTTCTCGTACTTAACGACCGCGTCGGGGCAGTGCTCCTGGATGGCGATCTTGAGCTCGGGCAGGTTAATGGCAATGTTGGCCTTGACCTTGGCATCGCCCGATGCCGGGATGGGGCACGGAACGGCCAGGCCAATGCCCGACACAAAGGCACGCGGAATCTGGGCCTTGGCGACCACCTGGTCGATAGCCTCGGTCACCGCGGCAAAGCCCGCAGCGTCAACGATGGGAGGCGTGGGCACGCTGGCCTTGGCAAGCAGGTTTCCGTCCTCATCGAACAGACCCTCCTTGACCGAGGTGCCGCCGACGTCGATGCCGATGTAATACTGCTTAGGTTCCATGGGAGCCCGCCTTTCTCGTTTAAACATTGCCTGTATGGTACCGCTCCCAAGGCAAAAACCTACCAAAAAGGACAGGTTTGTTTTGGCAGGTTTTATCTGGGGAAGCGCAGAGTACGAGATTCGGTTCGCTGGGTGTTATATCGGTTCGGCCCCGTCCTCGGACCGATCATTTCTCAACACGACACTACTCAGATGTTTATCATTTAAAACGCTCTAATTTTACAAGCGGGGCGACTTTTAATTTTATCTTTCTCGAACTTTTCAATAACTCAATAGAGATACTTAGGTGTTGACTATACTTTCTTTTATACTCAATCAAGTTGGAAAGGAGGTTCCTTGATTCCCAAATACGAGGCGATAGCTGCAGATATTCGTCGAAGCATCGAGGATGGCGCTCTTAAACCGGGCGACAAGCTTCCTACCGTCGTTGAGTTCTGCAAGCTCTATAACGTTTCCAAAATCACCGTCAAACGAGCTATTGAACAAATCACCGAAGAAGGTCTTATTACCAGCCGGCGTGGATCGGGTACCTACGTTAAGGACACGGCGGGGCTTCCCGGCCAGGCGTTTTTCCAGGGCAAAAACGACCGTACCCAGGGTTTTTCGTATGAGCATCGCGGGGAGAAGGTGACCTCGGTGGTCTACGATTTCTCGATCGTTAATCCACCAGCGGACATCGCAGCCCAGCTGGGAATTGCCGAGGATGACTTTGCCTATCACGTCGTGCGCGTGCGTCAGGCCGATGAGAAGCCCATCGTTATCGAGTACACCTATATGCCGCTCGAACTGATCCCGGGCCTTAAAAAGAAGGACCTGTACGGATCGGTCTACGGCTTTATCCGCGAGCAATGCGGGCTGAAGATTTCGAGCTTCCATCGCACCATCCGCGCCGTGGCGGCAACCGAGGAAGAAGCCGAGCGCCTGGATACCAAACCCGGCTCTCCCCTGCTCGAACTCAACCAGATTGGCTTCTTGGATAGCGGCACCGCGTTTGAATATTCTATCTCGCACAACGTAGGCGACCGCTTTGAGCTGCACAACGTAACGCTGGCCTAGTTTTGTAATCCGGTGGGTGCTCGTTTTGAGCTGTCTTACGCGGCACCCGCACAACCTTATGGGAGTATGTACATGTCCGATTTGATTAAACTGACGCCGATCTTCCACGAGAAGATCTGGGGTGGCCGCCAGCTCGAAACCGTATTTGGTTACGACATTCCCGAAGGTCCCATCGGTGAGTGCTGGGCCATCTCGGCCCATCCCAACGGCGACTGCCAGATTGCGGAGGGCCCGTATGCAGGCCACACGCTGTCGTGGCTGTGGGCCGAGCACCGCGAGCTCTTTGGCAACTGCGAGGGCAAGGAGTTCCCGCTGCTCATTAAGATTCTGGACGCCAAGGACGACCTTTCGATCCAGATTCATCCCAACGACGAGTACGCCGCCGAGCACGAGAACGGCAGCCTAGGCAAAACCGAGTGCTGGTATGTACTGGACTGCGAGCCCGACGCCACGATTATCGTCGGCCAGCGCGCGCACGACCGCGCCGAGGCTGCACAGATGATCGAGGAGGGCCGTTGGGACGAGATGCTCAACGTGCTGCCGATTCACAAGGGAGACTTTTTCCAGATCGACTCCGGCACCGTTCACGCCATCAAGACCGGCACGCTGATTCTGGAGACGCAGCAGTCGAGCGACGTGACGTATCGCCTGTACGACTACGACCGTCCCGGCACCGACGGCAAGCTGCGCCCACTGCACATTGAGCAGAGCCTCGAATGCATCGACTTTGATGCTCAGGCTCCGACCGACGGCACGGTGACCGCGCCCGAGGTCGATGGCGTAACCAAGCTCGAGTCCAACCCCTGCTACACCGTCGATCGCGTGCGCGTCGACGGCAGCAAGACCTTGGAGCAGCGCTGGCCCTTCATGTGTCTGTCGGTCATCGACGGCGAAGGCACCATCTGCGGCGACCCCGTCCACAAGGGAAGCCACCTGCTGGCCCCCAGCACCGTCAGCTCCATCGACCTCGAAGGCAAGATGGAACTGATCATCAGCCACCTCTAGGTCACGACAACAACCAAAACGCAACAAGGGGCTCCCCCGTTCATCAACGGAGGAGCCCCTACCCACATCTATTTATCAGCCCACCCGGCTCTCCAGACCAAAAAGACGAACGAGCAGAGCGACGTTCGCAAGCTGCAGGCCAAAACGCCGCAAGGAAGAGGGCGCGCCGGGGGCTTTGGTCGATCGCGAGTTCCGCACGAGCCGGAGAGCACTTAATGTGCTCTCCGTGCGA
>CABTAA010000221.1 GCA_902482615.1 uncultured Collinsella sp. | reverse complement strand
GCGGCCGCGGCGGATGAGGTTCATGGGGATGCCCGCAAACTGCAGCGTGGCGCCGCCCTGCAAAAACAGGACACGGTAGTTGTCGGGGATGCTCAGCAGACGGCGCAGGGGTGCCTCGGCGTCGTCGATGATCTGCTGGTACATGCTAGATCGATGGCTCATCTCGAGCACGGACATGCCGCAACCGCGGTAGTCCATCATCTCGTCGGCGATCTCGGCGAGCACGCTTGTGGGCAATGCGGCCGGGCCAGCTGAGAAGTTGTGCACACGTGCCATCTTCTATTTCCCCTCGTAGTCGTTTGAACGTTCGGGATACTTTAGCACAGTGCAGCGTCAGGCGCGACCGCATCACGGCAAAACCCGAGTGCGCCGCTATGATTTACAGGATGGTTACATGGGGGAGAGGTGACCTTACTCCTCAGGCAAATCCAAATCTGCGAGCGAAGACATGAGGTTCTCTAGGCGCTTGATCTCTTCGCCGCAAATTAGCTACCTCCTGCCCGCTACGACGCCAGTGTGGCAATGACGGCTTCGTCGCCGGCGTATATTAGGGTGTTGCCATCGGGAATGATCGTTTGGCCGTCGCGCTTGAGCATCACCACAATAAACGGATGCTTGCCTTGCGGCACGTCGCGTAGGCGCTGGCCGGCCAGGCGACCGTGGGGCGTCACGGTGACCTCGCGCAGCGTAACCTCGGCACGCTCTTCGAACGTCGGGGCGGCCATCACCAGCAGATCGCCTTCCTCGATGACGGTATCGCCGTTGGGCAGCACCGGGTGCGCGCCGTCGCGCAGCACCAAGACCACCAGCATGTTCGTTGCGCTACCAATATCGGCGAGCGAGCGTCCGGCAAACGGATGGCCCGCGCCCACCTTGAGCTTTACAAACGACATGCCGTCCTCGTCGCGGTAGTCGTTAAAGGTACGGCGTACGTCGCCGGTCGCATCGATCATATCGAGCTTCTTCGCCACCGCTGGCAGCAGCGAGCCCTGCACCACGATGCTCGACACGGCAATCACAAACACCAGGTCAAATAGGTCGTGTCCGCCGGGAACGCCGGCCACCACGGCAAAGAGACTAAAGACGACCGAAGCTGCTCCGCGCAAGCCCGCCCAGCTTACGAGCGCGACCTGGCGGGGGCTCGTCTTAAAGGGCGCCAACAGCATTCCCACGGCGATGGGGCGGCTCACAAAGAGCATAAACGCCATGAGCGCCAGGCCCGTCAGCAGCATCTGCGGCAGGCGTGCGGGCGTTACGAGCAGGCCGAGCAAGAAGAAGATCGTCATCTCGGCCATCTCGGTGAGGGTGTCAAAGAAGTGCGCCATCTCGACCTTGCCGGTGATGTCGCTCGCGCCCAGCACAATGCCGGCCAGGTACACGGCCAAAAATCCGTTGCCGCCCAGGTGGCTCGGCAGCGCGTAGGCGACGATGGCCACGGCGAACAAAAAGATGGTCTGCGCACCCTCGGCCGTTGCGTGTGCGCGTTCAATCAGGCGGCCCGCCGCCCAGCCGATGGCGAGGCCCAGGCCCACGCCCAGGATAATCTGCTTGGCCAGCAGTGCGGGAATGTTGATGTCGCCGCCGGCCGCGAGTGTGGCGAGCACGGCGGTGAGCATGTAGGCGACGGGGTCGTTGGAGCCCGATTCGACCTCGAGCAGCGAGTCGGTGCCGCCCCTCAGCGAAAGATTGTGCTCGCGCAGCACGCTAAAGACGCTCGCCGCGTCGGTGGATGCTACAACCGATCCCAGCAGTAGGCCGCCGATCCAGTCGAAGCCCAGCACAAAGTGGGCGAATACGCCGGTGATGCCGGCAGTGATGACGACGCCGAGCGTGCTCAGCAGCACCGCCGGCGCGGCGACGGGCTTGGCGCGGTCGATGTTGGTGTTAAAGCCACCGTAGAACATGATGAACAGCAGCGCCGTGCTGCAGGCGGTTTCGGTGAGTGCGTAGTCGCTAAAGTCGATGTGCGCCGGGCCGTTGACGCCCAACAGCATTCCGAGCGCGATGAAGATAAGCAGGGTGGGGAAGGGGAGTTTTTTGCCGACGGGTTTGATGGTCAGGCACAAAATGATGACGAGGCCGATAAAAAGAAGGATCTGGTTCATGGATGGTGTCCGCTCCTGGGTGGTTGGCGTGGCACGGTCAGTTGTCTGCGCTTATTTGTACCCAAAGATGGTGGGTTTATAGGGTTGGATTGCGGGCGTGCGCGATATCGTCATAGACGGCTGCCGTCTTTGCCTCTGCTCGGAAACCCTTTCCAGCTTTATTGCAACGGAGTACAATGGGTAACGTTTAAGTTCAACTTGAAGTTTTAGTTGCGGCACCGGGCTTCGGCCGCAATACAAGGAGAGGCGTACCATGGCGATCTATGTGACATCTGATGCTCACGGGCACGTGCGTGCGCTTGACGAGGCCCTGTCTAAGATCTCGTTGACGTCCGACGACACGCTGTACGTGCTGGGCGACATGATCGATCGCGGGCCCGATCCGGTCGGCGTTATTAAGCTCGTGCGCTCGCTGCCCAACGCCCGCGTGCTCAAGGGCAATCACGAGCAGATCATGCTCGATGCCATCATTGGCCAGGATCCGCTCGATGCCGAGACCTGGGATATCAACGGTGGCTGGACGACGCGCGAGCAGCTCAACGACATGGAATTTGAGGCATACGAGGAGCTCGTGCGATGGATGGCCGCGCTGCCACTCTACGCGGTGGTCGAGACTGCCGAGCGGCCGTAC
>CABTAA010000220.1 GCA_902482615.1 uncultured Collinsella sp. | reverse complement strand
GGGGCTGGGGGCCCTGCCGGTGCCGGCGCTGGCCGCAGCCGTGCTCGCAAGGGCGGCGACCTGTCGCTGACTGTCGACGTAACGGCCGAGGACGCGTTTCGCGGCGTGACGCACAAGGTTACCTACCGCATTCCCTCGACGGGCGAGCAGCAGACCATTACGGTCTCGGTGCCTGCGGGCGCGGTCGACGGAGGCAAGCTGCGTTACAAACGTCGCGGCGAGTACGGCGTTGCCGGAGGCGAGCGCGGCGACCTGGTCGTGACCACGCATGTGGAGGAGCACCCGCTGTTTAAGCGCAAAGGCGCCGACGTAACCATGGAGGTGCCGGTCTCGGTCTATGAGGCGGCGCTCGGCTGCACGGTGGACGTGCCCACGCCCGGCGGCGCGACGGTTCGTCTGAAGGTGCCCGCGGGTACCCAGACGGGCAAGAAGTTCCGCTTTAAGGAAATGGGCGCGCCCGACGTCAAGCACCGTGGCCGCACCGGTGCGCTGCTCGTCGAGATCAAGGTGCAGGTTCCCACGAACCTGTCCGATGACGAGCGCGATGCCATGACCAAGCTGCGCGAGGCCGACACGCGCGACTATCGCGAGAAGGTCAACCGTTACAAGGCGACGTACTAGGGCGGTCGCGGCACACGCCCACGCCCGCGGGCTTATGATGGACGATAACGAGACGGAAAGGGGTCAGGTAGTATGGCCGAGGACAATAGGAACAAACCGCTGTACATGATCAGCGTGGCGGCCGAGTTGACCGGCATGCACCCGCAGACTCTGCGCGTCTACGAGTCCAAGGGCCTGGTGAACCCCCAGCGCTCGGGCGGCAACACGCGTTTGTATTCGCGTGCCGATATCGAGCGTCTGGAGCTCATCAACCAGCTGACCGACGAAGGCATCAACCTTGCCGGCGTGGTGCGCATCCTCGATATGAAGGAGCGTGCCGAGGAGCGCGAGCGCGAGAACGAAAAACTCCGTGCCCGCGTGCGCCAGCTCGAGGACGAACTGCACGAGTACAAGATGCAGAAGAAGATTACCGCCCTGGCCCCGCGCGACGGCTCAGTCAACCCCGAACAGGTCATGCGCAAGCTGCTGGGTGCCGGCGGGGATTTGTAGTTACGCGGGTTTACCAACCCGCGTAACGGGCCGACGCTGCGCGCCACCCAGAGCGACAATTTGTCATTCAAAAGGCAAGGCATGACCAGAAAGTCTATGCCTTGCCTTTTTCATGCCAACTTGTTCGCTCTGGACGTCGCTCGCTGTCCGTCCTCTACCTGCGGCGTTGCCTTGCTCCGGATGCGGTAGTCATTGGGGACGTTCTTAAATGACTGGTCAAAGGGGACATTCTTGCGGCACTTGGCAGTTGGGGACGTTCCTTTTGTGCCGGCACTTTGGGACACTCCTTGTCAGAAGAGTGATGCAAGGTGCTCGTCCTTTACTTTACTGAGATAAAGTGAGCGTGTAGATTCGTAACCCACTCGCAACCGTTCTATGGCACGATATTGAACGAATGTATGCTATGCGCCCAAATCTTTTGGGCAGAGTGGGAGACAGTATGGTCGAGCTGTACGAGGACGGCATCTACCTGCGCGGCGGCAGCGAGGTTGTGCCTGCGGTCGAGGCTGCCGAGCGCGGTATTACGCAGACGCCCGAGGATGCCAAGCGCGGCACCATCGCGTATTCGATCCTCCAGGCACATAACACGTCGGGTGACCCCGAGGCACTCAAGATTCGCTTTGACGCCATGGCGAGCCACGACATCACCTTCGTTGGCATCATCCAGACGGCGCGCGCCTCGGGCATGGAGCAGTTCCCGCTGCCCTACGTACTCACTAACTGCCACAACTCGCTGTGCGCCGTGGGCGGCACTATCAACGAGGACGACCACGTCTTCGGTCTCTCGGCTGCCAAGAAGTACGGCGGCATCTTCGTTCCGCCGCACATCGCCGTCATCCACTCCTTTATGCGTGAGAACTTCGCCGGCTGTGGCAAGATGATCCTGGGCTCCGACTCGCACACCCGCTACGGCGCTCTGGGCACCATGGCCGTGGGCGAGGGCGGTGGCGAGCTGGCAAAGCAGCTGCTGCGCGACACCTACGACGTTGCCTATCCCGGCGTCGTTGCCATCTACCTCACGGGCGCCCCGCGCCCCGGCGTTGGCCCGCACGACGTGGCGCTCGCCATCATCCGTGCCGTCTTTGCCAAGGGTTACGTTAAGAACAAGGTTATGGAGTTCGTGGGCCCCGGCATCGCGAGCATGACGACTGACTATCGCAACGGCGTCGACGTCATGACCACCGAGACCACCTGCCTTTCCTCCATCTGGGCCACCGACGAGGACACACACGCGTTTTTGGCCATGCACGGCCGCGGCGACGACTACCGCGAGCTCAAGCCCGCCGATGTCGCCTACTACGACGGCTGCGTCGAGGTCGATCTGTCGAGCATCAAGCCCATGATCGCGCTGCCGTTCCATCCTTCCAACGGCTTTGAGATTGACGAGCTCAACGAGAACCTCGAGGACATCCTGCACGAGGTGGAGCTCGAGGCCGCCAAGATCGGCGAGGGCAAGACGCACTTTAGCCTGCTCGACAAGATCGTCGACGGCAAGCTGCACGTGCAGCAGGGCGTTATCGCCGGCTGCTCGGGCGGCAACTACGACTCCGTGGTCCAGGCTGCCCGCGTGCTCAAGGGCGCCAGCGCCGGCGTGTTCGTCGATTACAAGGGCATCACCGTCGATGAAGACACCA
>CABTAA010000219.1 GCA_902482615.1 uncultured Collinsella sp. | reverse complement strand
GACGTCGACAGCCGCTTTCCGCGTGAAACCGCCACCGACTCAAACGGCGCCGCCGCCTTGTCCACGGCCTCCGAAAGATCGATCGATGTCATGGTAAAGCCCGCCGAGCCCTCGTCCATGCGAGCCAAAAACACCAGACGCTCCGTGAGCGCCGTCAGCCGCGCGACCTGCTCGTGAATGCTCTGCGTCCACTCACTCTCGCCGCTCTCGATCTCTTGCACCTCATTGGCGGCGTCAATTACAGCCAGCGGCGTCTTGATCTCGTGGCTCGCATCGGTAATAAAGCGCTTTTGCTTGCTGTAGCTCTCGACCATCGGTCGAATCACCGCGCCCGAGGCACCCGCCACAATTGCCAGCACCGCCAGCCAGCCAATGCAACTGATCGCCACGCTCGCGCTCAAAAACGAATGAAAGCTTGCAAGCTCGCGCGAGCAGTCCACGAACACATAGGTTGTCTCGTCGCCCTGAACCGTAACCGTATAGCGGTAGTTACCAGAAAAGCCCGAGGTCCAACCCTTGGAATATAGTCCTGCAGCGATGCGTGCAGCACGCTTAGCGCCCACCGCGGCAATGCGGGCCGTGTTGACATCGGTCACCTGCCCACCGGCAATCGACACCGTAAAGTAGCGCGTGTCGAAGGGAGACTCCGCCGTCATACCTTCAAAATGCCCGGCGCGCACGGCCACCCGGTCACCGGCAGCGGTCTTACCGGCGCCCACATCCTGGCCGGGGTCGGTCTTAGGCTCATCCGTCCAATCGATGCCGTCCTTGCCCGCCAAGATATAGTCCAGACGAGCGTCGGCCATCTTGCAGACATGCGAGTAGTTGACGATATTGATGCCGGCGATGATAAGCGTAAGCACGGCGGTCACGGCACCCATGGCAACCAGGATGAACTTACGACGCAGGCGACGTCCCATTGCACTGGCAGCATCGGCGCGCCCCGGATTACCCGAGTCCGCGCCCATGCCGAGTTTTGCCGTCGTGCGCTTCCACCACGCACTCGCGCTCACGCCTATTCGCCCTCCTCAACAACCTCGAGCGAATAGCCCTGGTTGCGCGATGCACGAATCGCAACGTTGGCACCAAGCGCCGTCAGCTTTTTGCGCAGGTACGAGATGTAGACCCACACCACGTTGGCGCCTTCGGGCGCGTCCTCACCCCAAACCCCGAGCATCAGACGCTCGGTGGGCATGCGCGTGCCGGCGTTGCGCATAAAGAGCTCCATAAGCTGAAACTCGCGATTGGCCAGGTGCTCCTCGCCCAAGGGACCCACAAGCGTGCACGCTGCTGTGTCGAGGCGCACATTGCCCACGCTGAGCGTCGTGACGTCAATTGCCGTCGCGGCGCGCGTCATAGCGCGAATACGCGCAAGCAGTTCCTTGGCGGCAAACGGCTTGGTCAGATAATCGTTGGCACCGGCATCCAGACCCTCGACCTTATCGGACACCTCGCTTTTGGCCGTAAGCATGATGATGGGCAGGCGCTTACCAGCGGCGCGTGTGCGCTTGAGCACCTCGATGCCGTCCATGCCGGGCATCATGATGTCCAGGATTGCGGCGTCATAGTCGTTGGCGAGCAGATATTCGAGCGCCGTCAGACCGTCGAGGGCGGTGTCGACCTCGTAGTCGCTATGTTGAAGAATCGCGGTGAGGGCGCGGGAGAGGCCGGGTTCGTCCTCGGCAAGCATCAACTTCATAGTTGCTCCTTTGGCGCATGGCTATACAGGTTTTGATACTGCCGATAATAGCGTACCGTCAACCGCCTTAGCGCAGCCTTAGCTGCTCAACCTGCGCGTTTTTAAATACGCAGGATATGGCTTAGCCAAACTTAAGGCGCACGTGTCGAGCGCTTTGACGCATGCCGAGCGCGAAGGGACAGTGACTCGTCCTTTCACGGCGTCCTAGTTATGCAAAGTGCTCGAGCGTTACTCCTCGTACGCGCCCTCAAGCCGCAGCAGCCACTCCTTGCGGTCGAGGCCGCCGGCATATCCGTTGAGCGAACCATCGGCGGCAACCACGCGATGGCACGGCACAATAATCGAAATGGGATTACGCGCGACCGCGGCCCCCACGGCACGGGGAGACGCAACGGGTGCTTCGTTTCCCGGTACACGATGTCGAGCCGCAACACGCTGGGCAATCTCGCCATACGTGGCGACCTCACCACGCGGAATAGAAAGCAGCTCGTACCAAACTTCACGCTGAAACGCCGTGCCAATCAAATGCAACGGCGGCGTAAACCGAGGTTCCTGCCCTGCAAAATAAGCATTCAGCCAAGCCCAAGAACGCTCAAGTACCGACGAGGCAGCACCGTTTGTCGGATTCACCGAAGACATGCCGCCAGCACCAGAAACCGCATCGGCGCCTTCAACATGTTCGGGATCTTCTTTGAGAAGCGTGGAGCCAAAGTGCTCCTGCCCCTCAAACCAAAGCCCCGTCAAACCGCGGCCATCAGCGGCAAGCAGGATTTCGCCCAAAGGCGAAGCAAACGTCGTCGTGACCACCAGCGGCTCCTTTCAAAACTCCGCAAACATAATACCGCGAACTGTGCAGACAACCCCAATCGACCCCAAAGTCACCCAAAGCAGCAGGCGTGCAGCGCCGCAGCTGCCGCACGACCCCAAAGTCCCCAAAGGCGGCAGGCGCGAAGCGCCGAGGCCGCCGCCGGGACCAGGGCCCGCAACGGCCACGTGCCCTCGCATCAGCCCAGCGGCCCCAACCAACAACGGCCCCATTGCAGGCCGTG
>CABTAA010000218.1 GCA_902482615.1 uncultured Collinsella sp. | reverse complement strand
AAGCGTAACGACGAGCGCAACGAGCGCAAGGACGAGCGCAACAACGACCGCCGCAACCGTCAGCGCGATCGCAAGCAGCGCAACAAGGAGCGTAATGCCGCTCCCACCGAGCCCACGCTTTCGCGCGAGGAGCTCGCGGCCATGAAGGTCGCCGAGCTGCGCGAGAAGGCCAAGGAGTTCGAGATCGAGACGACCGGCAAGAAGAAAGCCGAGCTCGTCGAGGAGATCTACGTCACCGCCGCGAAGGCCGAGGGCTTCCGCGACATCAAGGGCATCCTGCAGATTCGTCCGGACAGCTCCGGTATCATCCATGCCCATGGCTACATGAAGTCCAACGACGACGCCTTCGTGCCCGCCTACCTCATCCGCTCCGCGCGCCTGCGCACGGGCGACGTCATCGAGGGCTCGCTGCGTCCTTCGCGCGGCGGCGACAAGCGCGCCGGCCTCGCCAAAATCACGACCGTCAACGGTCTGGACCCCGAGCAGATTCGCAACCGTCCCAAGTTCGGCGACCTCACCCCGGTCTATCCCAACGAGCCGCTGCGCATGGAGCACGGCAAGGACTCCATTACCGGTCGCGCCATCGACATCGTGTCGCCGATCGGCAAGGGTCAGCGTGGCCTGATCGTGTCCCCGCCCAAGGCCGGCAAGACCACGATCCTCAAGAAGATCTGCCAGTCTATCTCGATTAACAACCCCGAGGTGCACCTCATCTGCCTGCTCGTCGACGAGCGCCCCGAAGAGGTCACCGATATGCAGCGTTCCATCAAGGGCGAGGTTGTGGCGTCGACCTTCGATATGCCCGCCGACAACCACACTCGCGTGGCAGAGCTCGTCATCGAGCGCGCCAAGCGCATCGTGGAGCTGGGCGGCGATGTTGTGGTGGTGCTCGACTCCATCACGCGTCTTGCCCGCGCCTACAACTTGGCGGCGCCCGCCTCGGGCCGCATCCTTTCGGGCGGCGTCGATTCGGCGGCCCTGTATCCGCCCAAGCGCTTCCTGGGCGCAGCCCGTAATATCGAGAACGGTGGCTCGCTCACCATCCTGGCCTCTGCCCTCATCGACACCGGTTCCAAGATGGACGAGGTCATCTTTGAGGAGTTCAAGGGCACCGGCAACATGGAGCTTAAGCTCGACCGCGACCTGGCCGATCGCCGCATCTTCCCGGCTATCGACCCCGTTGCCTCCGGTACGCGTAACGAGGACCTGTTGGTCGACGAGCAGATGCGTCCGTTTGTCTTTGGCCTGCGTCGCATTCTTGCCGGCATGAACAACACCGAGCGCGCCGCCGCGTCGTTTATCAAGGGTCTTAAGGGCACCAACACCAACCAGGAGTTCCTGGTGCGTTCGGCCAAAAAGCACAGCGACTACGAGCAGACGTTCTAGGTTGTCATCCACACGCGGTGATAGTCATCAATGCAATAAAGGGTCGGGGCTTTGAGCCTCGGCCCTTTTCCATATCGCCGTTCGACACCATTTTTTGACCATAAGACCGACGAGCAGCAGGTTTCCCGTTTCAATCCGACATCGTCGCTTGCAATCGACAGGGCGGTTTCGCATAATAGCTTTTAAGCTTCGCGACGGAAAACGCAGATGAAACGAACCATATACCGTTGCTTTGGGGCATAGCCCCGCTTCATCTTCTCTCGCGCAGCCAACTGAATGATGCGATTTGGGTGCTGGAAGATGGGGAGAGCTCATGGCTTCTTCTGATGCAACACAACGAGCAGTCCTTGCCGGACTTTCGTGCGGGATCGGCCTTGCCGCTCCCGTGGTTATGTATGCCGCGACGCTGCCGTTTTCGTCTGTGAACGAGACGGTCGTGGCGGGTGCGGTTCCCTTCGCCGTGGGCGCAGTGGCGGGCGTGGGTATCTATGCCGCCTCGCTGGGTATCTCCGAGTATCGTGCGCAGCGTGAAGAGCGTCTGTTCCAGCCCGATGCCATGGGCGGTGCCGCCAATCTCAATCAGCATCAAAGCGAGTTCAAGACCGCCTCGATTCCAGCTCAGCAGCAGGATGCGACTCCTTACGCTGCGGCTTCTGCTTCTCAGGCTCAGGCGGAGCAGTCTACCTCGGCATTCCTTTCCGGCCTGACTGGTGCGTTCCAGCGCCGTCATGCCGATGATGGTGTCCCTACCATCGCTCGAGCCGCAGATGCTATGGACGAGGACGAGGCTTGGTCCATGATCGACAGTATGCTCGACGACGATTCACCGGTGAGCTGCGACCCTGCACACTCGCGCGACGTCTATCAAGTCGCCATCGACGAGCTCACCAACGGCGGGCAGACCGGCTCTTTCAATCGCGACGACATCGCCGCCGCGGCACGCGCCGTGTCTGGCTCCCAGGCCGCCCCTGCGGGCAGCACGGCGGCTTTCGTGGCACTCGTCGCCAACGCGGCAGCCAATAACGCCTACAGTGCTACCTTGGCGGACGCGAACGCTTCTGCCGACAATTCGTACGTTGATGAAGCCATGACTGCGGACGAGGAGGCCGTTGCCGCCCGCCGTGCCGCCGAAACCTCGCTTTGGGGCGCTCCTGCCCAGCAGCAGGCGGCTGAGGCTGCGCCGTACAATGCAAACCTCGCCAGCATGCCTATCATCTCCGGTGCCGTGGACATCGATCTCGATGACCTCGATGAGCCTGCAGCCATCACCGCATCGATTGATGCCCAAGATCGCATCGACACCGGCGACCTTCCGGACGCCTCGCTCGAGGTTGATGTTCCCATGGCCGCTTCCTCGGGCCACGAGGGC